>JAZULW010000121.1:0-6827 GCA_045603285.1 Acutalibacteraceae bacterium
GAGGACGTCGTCCCCTACAACCGAAACTCATAGACGAGAAGTATCTACCGCACTGTACAGTGACCTGTCACTTGGACTATAAAAGAATTGTCGACTTTGGTCGGCGGTTCTTTTTCGTTTGTATGACGAATCCGAACCTTGTGGCCGAGTGAGTACCGCGTGGTTCAGGCCTTGAGCGTGAGCGATCGCGGTGCGAGATACAGCGAGTGTGAGTTGGCCAAAATGTTTTCAACAAATTAGTATCTGTTTGTTTTTTGCCCACCTATTGATAATTAACTTTTTTTGTGATATATTGTTTGATACACATTCCAAATCATATGTTACGGAAACCGCTGGTTGAAGAAAAATATCTTTAGTATTTTCTTTAGCAAAAACACTTTTCGGAGGGAAAGTATGAAAAAATTTTTTGTTTTATTCTTATTGATATGTATTTCGTTCTGTTTAGCAGCATGCGAAAAAAACGCACCAACAAACAGCACTACGCTAGATGTATCACATATCGAATCCCCTAACTCACCGATATCTACAAATGCAGAGAACACCGCTCAATCGAACGAATCTGCGAACAGTAACAAAACCACAAACACACCTACAAAAGCAGACAATCTCACCAAAACAGATAAAACGACAACCGGTCAAACTACAACAACCAGTCAAACTACAACAACCAGTCAAACAACAACAACCAGTCAAACTACAACAACCAGTCAAACTACAACAACCAGTCAAACTACAACAACTAGTCAAACTACAACAACTAGTCAAACTACAACAACCAGCGAAACTACAACAACTAGTCAAACTACAACAACTAGTCAAACTACAACAACCAGCGAAACTACAACCGCTTTAATCCAAAGTAACCCCAGTTATATCATCAGCAATGATCTAACTCAAGCGGAAATAATCTCAAAACTTAAACCTTCCGTCATAAAAGTTATTTGTTATGACTATGATGGCAAAACCGAGATTTCTCAAGGGTCAGGCTTCTTTATCGACAACATAGGAACATTTATTACCAACGCCCACGTTGTTGAAGATTGTTTCTACATAAAAATCACAACTTATCTTGGTGTAACTTACGATGTTGATGTTATGTATGAATACAATAACACATTTTCCGATTATGCAATATGTAGAGCAAAGAATTGTTTCTATTCAAGACCAGTAGATTTTTCAACTTCAGCTAATATCGGTGATACGGTTTACGCAATGGGCTATCCTAACGACGCTTTCATTATGAAAACCACAAACGGAAAAATCACAAGTACCGATACGGTTGATGGCACAAAACATTATTATTCGAATACCGCTTGTATTGATCATGGAAGTAGCGGTGGTATTTTAGCCAATTCACAAGGAGAAGTTCTTGGTATTACCACCGGCGTTTTTGGTGATGATGAATATGCTGCATTGAAATATCAAGACTTTAAATTTGATGCAGAAAAACCCCATTTTGGCACCAAAGAACCTCTTGAATACTTTCACACAGTAGATGAGGTGTGGTTGGGCATCCACGATATGGGAGAATATTTTGATGTGCTTGTCGATGCAACTACAATTTCAGACACAAATGTTAATTATTGCGTTACCGTTAAACTTAAAGATAAATACAGGACCTCAAAAATACGAATGGATTCTTTCGGTATCAGTATCACACTGAAATTGGATACAGAATTCAATTACAAAGAAAGCGTGTCATACGGAACGGTATCTCAAACAAAAACAACTTCCAAGCACTTAAATTTCTATTTTGGAAATGAAGATTCTTTGACTATGGGAGATACACAATACGCTAATAGCTTAATTTACATAGGATATCTCACAAAATACTATGGTATGAACATCTCTTATGATATTGATTTCTTCGGCGGGACAGGCACCCTGATTATTTATGATAAATACAAATGAATATAAAGGATGAGCTGTTAGGGCCGTACCCTAAAGGACGGTTCTTTCGCCAGGATATGGCATAGTCCGTGAGGGCTATGCCTTTTTCCTTTATTCAAGCGGATTTCAGCAGTTTATCTCGCATTTCTTCCATCAACAACATTAATTCTTCCTCAGTAGCCTTCTATTATATTAACCAGCTAAGTATATACAAAATATTCCTGAAAATTAAAAATAAAAACACTGGCAAGATAGTCTGTTTGCAAGGCTATCTTACCAGCAAATTATAAAATTTATTATTTGTTGTTCAATGCAGAATTAATCTGTAAAATGACATTAATATAAATGGAACCTTTTTACTTTCCCCCGAGAGGTGCTCAGTGAGGAAGTTCTCCTTTAGCATCAAAACTTCCATCTGCTTTTGGACGGTTTTATTCTCTTTTGTGCTACGTGCCTGTGGATCTAAATTACCATAATGAAATTCTTCAATAAACTTTGACATTTGATTGTCCTCCTTAATTTTTAAGGGAAACACTATTTTCACGGATTAGATCGAGTGGGGAAAGCGTGTGACTACCGGCATTTTAAGCAATTATTTGTCAGGTTGGTTATGAACACCCGGACCAAAAAAAGAGCACCCACCGTGTGGTGGGTGCTTCTTTTTTGTCAGATTTTTAATGCGGTCTTTGGAGAAATGTTATGTCGTTATGATTGCTCGGTTTCTGCAGGGGAGGTGCCTTCCACAACGCCATCGCCTTTGGCAACTTTGAAGATGGTTCCCACAAAACATTTGCAATCCATAAAAAATGCCGTGAAACCTCCGCGGTTTAACTTTTCTACATATTCGCCGTCAAGCTTAGCCTTTACATCGATGGGTAATTCGTCTCTGCCGTTGATTTGTGCCCAACCGGTCAATCCCGGGCGAACGTTGTTCGCGCCGTATTTATCGCGTTCGGCAATCAGATCATCTTGATTCCATAACGCGGGACGGGGGCCGATGACGGACATTTTCCCAATCAAAATATCAAATATTTGGGGCAACTCGTCGATGCTCAGTTTACGAATAATTTTTCCCACGCGCGTGATATACTGGTCGGGATTTTCCAGCAAGTGAGTGGGGATATCGGGCGTTTTCACTTTCATACTTCTGAATTTGTGTAACCAAAATAGGCGTTTATCTTTGCCCACGCGTTGTTGTTTGAAAAAAATGGGGCCGGGGTCGTCGATATAAATGACAATTCCTATGAGTGCAAAAATCGGAATCAAAATGATGCTTCCGATCAAGGAGAGGAAAATATCCAGTATTCTTTTTATAAACGTTTTATACATGTCAGTAACCCTCGCATTTTCTTTTCAAAACATCGGAGATAAACTCATTTTTTTCGCCTTATACACCGTGCAACTATCCACGTCGGTTCCATAAGGAACAATGGCGTTATCGGCAACCGTTGCATGGCACTCGAGATGAACGCCTTCACAGCATCTGCTGTAATGATTAACGACACTTCCTGCGCCGATAATACAACCCTCTTCTATAACTGAACCCGTATTTACGGTTGCCATAGGCTCCACGAGAGAGCCCGGCATAACCACGGCGGAAGGGGAGATATACGCCCTCGGTGAAATGAGTGTAGCGATCTTGTAGGGTGTGGTTTGCTTAATGGTTTTTAACAAATTGAGCTTGACATCCGGATTGGCCATGGCTACAAAAATATAGTCGTAATCCGAAATATAATTTTTAAACTCGTCAATCTTGCCCAGCACGGTATCGCCGTTGGGCAGGGTTGTAAGGTTGTCATCGAGAAAGGCTATTTTCTGAAAACAGGCCATTGCTTCTGCGGTTTCCTTTGCCGAGAGCCCACAAAGCCCTGCCCCGAGAATTAACAAATTATGGTTCATACACATCACTCCTGCTTGAAACGATCAAAGCCGAGAAAAATACAGGTGAGCATAAGATCGTGAAACATAAACAAGGCATCTTTACAGTACCACATAAACGTAAATAAGTCAATGTTTTTGAGCGTTTCTATTCCTTTTATCGATAAAAAACGACATTAAGCAAACCGGAAAAAGGGTTGAAGCAACAGGCCATATTCGGGTTTCCGTAGCTTGCGTAATAAAGAAAGATGGTTTGCGAAGCTATTTTTCTCGTTAAATTTGTGCATATGACAAAAAATATTTGACATTTTATACACTATTTTTCACAAATTGTATAATTTTCCAAAAATTGGTGTTGACTTTCTACGGTGGACACGATATACTATATGGTGTTTACGAGCGAATATATTTGAGGTGATCGTTTTTGGGCGTCATTTCCGCCGATTCTCTTGCGCTTTTAAAGGACGAAGAGTTGGTCCTTTTGGCACGGGAGGAAAACGAAGAAGCCTTTGTTTTGTTGGTGACACGGTGTATGCCGCTGTTACAACATTTGGCGAGCACCTATCGTTCGTTGCAGTTTGATTGTGAAGATTTGATTCAGGAAGGGCTTTTGGCTCTCCTTTCGGCCGTTCGCACGTATCAGGTGAGAAAAGCCGTTGCTTTTCGAACCTATGTGTATTCGTGTGCACGCAATCGTATGATTTCGGCGTTGCGGCAAACGGATGCCCGAGCGAACGAAAGGCTTGTCGAACAAGACGAGCCGTATCTCCCCGCAGAAGATGGTCAAGGTGATCCCGCAGTGATGCTTTTGCGCCGTGAGGAATTGGAGGATTTGCGTTCAAGACTGCGCAAATTGCTTACCCCTATAGAGTATCGGGTGTTGCTGTTGTATCTCGGTGCCTATTCGTATAACGAGATAGCCGCCCGATTGCATATCGGTGTAAAAGCGGTGGATAACGCATTGCAACGTTTGCGGCGCAAACTGGCCAATGCGGCTGTGTCTTAGTGGCTTATACGGTCGTTGACCGTTTGGCATATATCACCAACATCATTTAAAGCGAGGTAAAAACAATGTACGAAGACAAAACGCTGGTCTGCAAAGAATGCGGCGCCGAATTCGTGTTCACCGCCGGTGAGCAAGAGTTCTATGCTGAGAAAGGTTTCGTGAACGAGCCGCAACGTTGCAAAGCTTGCCGTGACGCACGCAAGAATGCTGCCAGACCTGAGCGCGAGATGCACACCGCGATCTGCGCGAACTGCGGCAAAGAAGCCAAAGTTCCCTTCAAACCGCGCGAAGATCGTCCTGTGTACTGCAGCGAGTGCTTTGCCAGCATGAAAGGCGAAAACTAATTTTGGTTTTCCGTACAGCCGCCTGATGTCAGGCGGCTGTTTTTCGTTGTAACAAAAGGCGCTGACACGGTGAATATCGTGACAGCACCTTTTTATTTTTGACCGAAACTCTTTGCGGTGTTGCGCAAACAGTTTGTTGTGTATTTGTGTTGTGCAGAGTTACCGCGGTTGCAGAATTTCCTTTGTCAGTTCAATGCCGCCGCAAGGACGGATGGAAAGAATGCGACAATGCTGTTTGCCGAAAACGGCACACAAGGTGGCAGAAAATTCGTCTACCAATTCATCGGGAACGAAGGCTTGTATGGTACCGCCAAAACCGCCGCCGTGCACGCGCCATGCTCCCTTTTTGTCCAATACACGTTGTGCCAATGCTAAGGCTAAGGACACACCTTGGAAGGATACGTCACAGTTGGCGTAGATGTTTTGCAGATATTCAAATGAGGAATGCCCCGATTCGATGACCAGTTGTTTAAAAGTTTCAAAATCACGGTCTCGCAAGGCGGCGACCTGTTTACCGACGCGCTCGTTTTCGGCAAAGAAATGCATCGCGCGCAATACAGCACGGTCACCCAGTTTTTCGCGAAGCGTCGGAACGTTGGCAAATAATGCATCGAAATCGGTCTCACGCAATACGTCGACGCCGAGTTCGTGTGCCACTTGTTTCATTTCCGATGGTACGGCGGCATATTCGTGGGTTAAATCCGCGTGGCTACCGCCAACGTCCACAATGCACAAACGGTGTCCGCTTTCGGCAAAATCAAAGTCCACCGTCTCAATGATCGGTGCGTCGGTGCTGGTGAAATCAATGGTAATAATGCCGCCGACCGAGGAAGCCATTTGATCCATCAGGCCGCATGGTTTTCCGAAATAGACGTTTTCGGCATACTGTGCTACCTTGGCAATGGTTACCGCATCGACCTCGCCGTTGTTGTAGAAGCCGTTTAACATGGTGCCGACAAGCACTTCGAAAGCGGCTGAAGAGGAAAGGCCGGAGCCTTTCAACACATTGGAAGTGGTGAAAGCATCAAAACCGCCGACACCGAAACCGAGTTGCGCAAACCGTGCGGCAGTACCGCGGATGAGGGAAGAGGAGCGATTGATTTCTTCTTGATGAACAGACGTGTCAGCGATCTCGACGGTATCCATTGCGTAACCTTCGGATTGAATGCGGATACGGCCGTCATCCGTAGCGGCTGCAACGGCAATTACGTCAAGATTAACACTCGCCGCTAACACACAACCGTGATTATGGTCGGTATGGTTGCCACCGATTTCGGTACGTCCGGGGGCGGAGAAAAGGCGCAAATTTTCTTTTTCGCCGTATATGGCGGTAAAATCTTGCACGGCTTTTATGTACCGAATGCGTTGTGATTCCACGGCGTTTTTGCCGTACAATGTAACAAAAAGCGGATCGAAAAGTCCTTGTTTTAATTGTTGTAGAACGGTTGATGTATTGTTCATAAACAAACTCCCTTTCTTACAATCTTCAAACCCATTATAAGGTGTTCGCCTGCAAAAGACAAGAAAAACATTCATCTTGCGTATGGACAAATGTTGCAATATGTGATATATTGGGAGCGTGAGGTGAAAATGTGGAAAAAACAAAGTTTTCGTTTAAAGATACGTTGAAGGAAAATTTGGCCTTGGCGGTATACAACACGGGTTATGAGATTTGCAAGGGCGGTCACCGTTGGGGGCCTGCGTTGCGC
>JAZULW010000122.1:0-24487 GCA_045603285.1 Acutalibacteraceae bacterium
GTTGCTTTCGGTGATCGCGGGTTTGGAAACGGCAGGCGGCGGCACCGTTACGGTAAATGGCGCGCCGGTTACCGGTCCTTCGCCGACCATCGGGTTTATGCCCCAGCGCGACCAGTTGTTTGAGTGGCGCAGCATTTGGAACAACGTGACGTTGGGTTTGCAAGTGCGCCGTATGACCGACGAGGCGCATTTTTCCCACGTGCGTCAACTGCTGGAACGTTATGACCTTGCCGATTTTGCCGAAACACGCCCCTCACAGTTGTCCGGGGGTATGCGGCAACGCTGTGCGCTCATTCGCACACTCGCGACCGACCCGTGTATCTTGTTGCTTGACGAGCCGTTCTCTGCTTTGGACTATCAAACACGCTTGTCCGTATCGGCCGATATTCACGATATTATCCGCAAAGAACACAAAACCGCCTTGCTTGTCACCCACGACATCGCCGAGGCCATCAGTCTGTCCGACCGCATTTTGGTGTTGTCTGCCCGTCCTGCCGTGGTGCGCTCGGTGCACACGTTGTCCGAATTGCAGGGTATTCCACCGCTTGCGCGGCGCGACAATGCGTGTTTTCACACCGTGTTCAACACCGTATGGAAGGAGTTGAATGCCGATGAGTGAAGAACGAAAACGCTATCTGCAACAAAGACGACGGTACACCGTTTGCATTCAAAGCGGACGCGTTTTGTTGCTGGTGGGCGCTCTCGCCCTTTGGGAACTGGCCGCCCGTTTACAATGGGTAGACCCGTTCATCGTCAGTTCTCCCTCGCGCGTGGCGGCTACTCTTGCCACGCTGTATTCTTCGGGGGACCTGTGGTTGCACGTGGGCACCTCGTGCCTGGAAACCGTCATCGGCTTTGTGCTGGGCACCGTGCTCGGCACAGCGGTGGCCGTGTGTCTGTGGTGGAGCGAAACGCTGTCGCGACTGCTTGACCCTTATCTCGTGGTGCTCGGTGCCTTGCCCAAAACCGCGCTCGGTCCCATTTTCATCGTGTGGATCGGCGCCGGCACCTCGTCCATCGTGGCCATGGCACTCGCCATTTCGGTCATTGTCACCATTATGAATATGCACGTCGGATTTTTGTCCACCGACAAACAAAAAATCCGTCTGATGCGCTCGCTGGGCGCCACACGTGCTCAAATTTTGCGTTTTCTGGTGTTCCCCGCCAACTACAATACGTTGTTTAACACCTTCCGTGTCAACGTGGGGCTTTCGTGGGTAGGGGTCATCATGGGTGAGTTTTTGGTGTCCAAAGCCGGGCTCGGCTATCTCATTGTGTACGGATCGCAAGTGTTCAATATGGACCTCGTGATGGCCACCGTGTTGCTGCTTGCCGTGGCCGCCGTTGTCATGTACCAAGGTATCCTATGGCTGGAACGCCTTTTCAAAAAACAATTAGGAGTGATGGGATGAAACAGCTAATCGCGTTATCAACCGCCCTTATTTTGCTCTTCTCTTGCATCGGGTGCGCCCCGCGGGAGGAGAAAACCACCCTCGTTCGCGTAAACGAGGTTACTCACTCGGTGTTTTATGCACCGTTGTACGCGGCGATGAGCCTCGGCTATTTTGAAGACGAGGGCCTTTCCGTGGAACTCGTCAACGGAGGCGGTGCCGACAAGGTGATGACCGCCGTGCTGACAGGACAGTCGGACATCGGTCTCGCGGGGCCAGAAGCGTGCATTTATGTGTATAACCAAGGCAAAGACGATTATCCGCGCGTGTTTGCGCAACTCACCAAACGCGACGGATCGTTTTTGTTCGGCCGTACCGATGCGCCGTTCACGTGGGACGATCTGCGCGGCAAAACCATCATCGGCGGCCGCGTAGGCGGTGTGCCCGAAATGACACTGGAATACGTGATGAAACAACACGGGGTCATCCCCCATGTGGATGCCACGGTGGATACCTCGGTGCAATTCAATATGATGGCCGGGTCGTTTACGGGCGGCAACGGGGATTACGTGACCTTGTTTGAACCCACCGCCACCGAACTGCAAAACGCGGGCAAAGGCTACATTCTGGCATCCATGGGGTTGGAAAGCGGCGAAATTCCCTACACGGCATTTTTCGCCTCGCAAACCTATATGAAAAACAACGCCAAAACCGTTCAGGCCTTCACCAACGCCATCGCACGGGCGCAAGCGTTTGTCCGGGAAAGCAATGCGGCTGCCATTGCCGCGGCGGTGGCCGACCAGTTCCCCGATACCGACATTGCCGTGCTCACCACCGTTGCACAGCGTTATCAGGAAAGCGATGTCTGGAACGATACCCCGGTGATGAAAAAAGAAGCGCTGGAGCGCCTCGAAACGGTGATGGAAACCGCGGGAGAACTGGAACGGAGCGAATGGGTCAACTTCGACGAGCTCATCGACAACTCCTTCGCCCAAACCGCACTGAAATAATCCGCCCGTTTTGCATCACGCGTAAGGGAAGTGCACATACCGTCCCCTTGCCCTTACGAAACAAAGATAAAAGCAGAGCCGCTGACCATGGTCAGCGGCTCTGCCACTTTGTTGTTCGTTATTTCGCTTGGGAAACCGCCACAGCGCAAGCCACGGTGGCACCAACCATCGGGTTGTTACCCATACCGATGAGACCCATCATCTCCACGTGCGCAGGCACGGAAGACGAACCGGCGAATTGCGCATCGCCGTGCATACGGCCCATCGTGTCGGTCAAACCGTAGGAAGCAGGGCCCGCCGCCACGTTATCGGGGTGGAGGGTACGGCCCGTGCCGCCGCCCGAAGCCACGGAGAAGTATTTTTTATCGTTCTCCATCGCCCATTTTTTATAGGTGCCCGCCACGGGATGTTGGAAACGGGTCGGGTTGGTGGAGTTGCCGGTGATGGACACTTCCACGCGCTCGTGTTTCATAATCGCCACGCCTTCCGACACGTCGTTTGCACCGTAGCATTTCACCTTGGCACGCTCGCCGTCGGAGAAAGCTTTTTCGCGCACGATTTTCAGTTCGTCCGTGTAGAAATCATATTCGGTCTCCACGTAGGTGAAACCGTTGATACGGCTGATGATATAGGCCGCGTCTTTGCCCAAACCGTTGAGGATCACGCGCAAGGGTTTTTGACGGGCTTTGTTGGCGGTACGCGCAATGCCGATGGCGCCTTCCGCAGCGGCAAAAGACTCGTGACCGGCGAGGAACGCGAAGCAATCGGTCTCCTCGGAGAGAAGCATTTTGCCCAAGTTGCCGTGGCCCAAACCAACGTTGCGTTGTTCCGCAACCGAACCGGGCACGCAGAACGCTTGCAAGCCTTCACCGATAACGGCGGACGCTTCGGCTGCATCGGTGATGCCGCGTTTAAGCGCGAGCGCCACACCCAAGGTGTAGGCCCAAACAGCGTTTTCAAATGCGATGGGCTGCACGCCTTTCACAATGGCATCCACGTCGATGCCTTTGCTGAGACACAGGTCGCGGCAGGCTTCCATCGAACCGAGATCATTCTCGGCCAAAAACTTTTCGATCTTGCCAAGACGTCTGTCTTTGCCTTCGAATTTTACATCGTTAGCCATGTTTGCAACCTCCTCTTATTCTTCACGGGGGTCAATGTACTTCGCCGCGGAATCAAAGCGGCCGTACTGCCCGATATTTTTGGTGTACGCTTCATTGGGTTCCATACCGTGACGGATGTCTTCCAGCATTTTGCCCAAGCGGACGAATTGGTAACCGATAACCTCGCCGTCCTCGTCCAGCGCCAATTTGGTAACGTAGCCTTCCGCCATTTCAAGGAAACGAACGCCCTTCACTTTGGTGGAGTACATCGTGCCGACTTGCGAACGCAAGCCTTTGCCAAGGTCTTCCAAACCGGCACCGATGGACAACCCGTCTTCCGAGAACGCGGATTGGGTGCGGCCGTACACGATCTGCAAGAACAGTTCGCGCATGGCCACGTTGGTGGCATCGCACACCAAGTCGGTGTTCAGGCATTCCAGCAGCGTTTTGCCGGGGAGAATTTCGGCGGCCATGGCAGCGGAGTGAGTCATACCCGAGCAACCGATGGTTTCCACCAACGCTTCTTCCACAATGCCGTCTTTTACGTTGAGGGTGAGTTTGCACGTGCCTTGTTGCGGAGCACACCAACCCACACCGTGGGTGAGGCCCGAAATGTCGGCGATCTGCGTAGCCTTAACCCATTTGCCTTCTTCCGGAATGGGCGCGGGGCCGTGATGCGGGCCCTTTTTGACTATGCACATTTGTTCAACTTCGTGAGAATAGTTCATAGTTGGAACTCCTTTCGAGTTTTTTGTTCACCCGTTATTATACCCGTATTCGCGCAAAAACGCAAGAGGCTTGTCCCGATTATTTTGCATTTTCCCAAATTCTCCCTCGTCATTGCGTATGATCGCCGCAAACAACTGCTCCTCAAAGGTTTCTTTGGCTTGCACCACCTCTATGTCACGACAAAAGGGACGCTCTTCGCACGTCGCACACGCAACTCCTTTCGCCAAACACCGAAACACTTCGTCAGTTTTCATGCAAACACCCTCTCCACTTTATTATAGGTCAAATTCACCCTAATTTCAATAGGTCAATTTACCATAATAGAGTTGAGGTGAAAACCATGAACGATCGTCTTCGTGATTTGCGCAAAGAAAAAGGGTATACCCAAATTAAAATGCAACACTTGACCGGTATTGACCAGAGTGATTATTCCAAAATTGAAAACGGCAAGCGGTATTATTCGTTCGAGCAATGCCGCCGCATCGCCGTGGCGCTTGGTACCAGTATGGACTACCTCGCCGGCCTCACCGACGAAAAAGAGCCCTACCCTCGGACTGCATCAAAGGAGATGTGATATATGGATACGTCCCGTTTGATTGTAAAAGCGAAACGCCCCAAAGGTGAGGATGGTCACAAAGTCTTTTCCATTCGTATCAAAGAAGATACCGTTCTCCGCCTTGACGAGATTGCCAAAAAGACCGGCCGCAGTCGCAACGAGTTGATCGGCACGTTCTTGGAATTCGCGCTTAAGCATTGTTGTGTTGAAGAAACGTAACGAAAGTCCTCTGCCCTGCCGCCCGTAAACGGGTTGGCAATCTTTGACAGCTCCCCTTGTCAGGGGAGCTGTCGGCGGCAGCCAACTGAGGGGTATTCCTTCGTTTTCTCTCCCTCCGTCTTCGCCTTCGGCGAATCCACCTCCCTCGTCAGAGGGAGGCGAGGCATAAAGAGCTTCCTTCCTTTACCGTTAATTCCTACGATTTCGGTTCATCGCTAAAGTTCTTCTGAACCACGCGACCATCACGTGGTTCTCGTTTACAAAAAACACGGGCGGCGATCTGCCGACCGGGTTTCACGTGAAACATCGCTATTTTTCAATAAACGTTACATTCACCTCGTACGCCGGCACCGTCAACCGTCGCGGCAACCCGCTTGTGCCGTCGCACACCAGCGTATACGTCACCCCGTCCAGGTCACCTTCCACCGTCAACACCCCGTCTTGCAGTGTTCCCGTTGTTTCGCCGCGCAACGCCTCGTCCAACGCGCCGATGAGCGCCTCGCCCAGCGCTTGCTCGGGCAACGAGTCGGCAGGAACGTCAAAACTCAGTCCATACAGTTGCAACTGCACCTTTTCGCCGTCCCACCGCGCGGTCAGACCTTTTAGGGTGTCGGGTTGCTCAAATGCCAGTTCCAACGTGCCCGCCGTGTACCGTTTTAACGTGCCCGATAAGGCCATATCGCCCAGCGTAGCATTAAAATCGCACGAAAAATCCGTTGCGCGTACTGCCGGGGGCGAAATCGGACGGCATCCGCCGAATATTACCAATATTCCGGCAAACAATCCTGCTGCTATGCGTTTCACCTGTCTGTCCCCTCTCCTTATTTCGGGAACACCTCACACAAGCCATCCACGATGTCCGATGCCATCAAACACGGCATCCCCGTGCGCCTTGCCGCCACATCACCCGCGGCTCCGTGCAGGTACACACCAACGGCCGCCGCCTCAAACGGCGAAAGTTCCTGTGCCAGCAATCCGCCAATGACACCTGCCAACACGTCGCCGCTTCCGGCGGTAGCCATACCGGCGTTGCCTGTTTCATTCACGTATATCGTGCCGTCCGGCGCCACCACCACCGTGTGATGCCCTTTGAGCACCACCACCGCGTGAAACTGTTGGGCGGCACGTTTGGCCACACCTTCACGATCGCGTTGCACTTCGTCTACCGAACACTGCAACAACCGCGCCATTTCCATCGGGTGAGGGGTGAGAATAAGCGGCGGCATATCGTGTTCCCGTTTCAGTATATGCCCCGATACGGCGTTTATACCATCCGCATCCAACACCACGGGACACCGTGCCTCATCAAGCAAGGATAGTACCGCGGCTTGCACACCGTCGCCTTGCCCCAAACCGCAACCAACCACCAACGCCTTTGCTTTTGACTGCCATCTTTTCGTTTCACGTGAAACATTTGCCGTCACCGTGCCGTTTTCGGTTTCGGCAAGCGACACAAACACCGCTTCGGGCAATGTTCCCCCAATAATCGGGTACACCGAACAAGGTGTGGCGCACACCGCCAGCCCCGCACCCGCGCGCAACGCGGCTTTGGTGCACAAAAGCGCCGCACCCGCCATGCCGTAACTGCCGCACACGGCAAGCACCGTGCCGTACGTACCTTTGTGACTGTCGGGCGGGCGATTGGCCAACGAAACCACTATATCTTGTATGTTTCTCACAATTTGTCACCCCATCTTGCGAAAAAAGGGCGGTTTTCACCGACCCTTTTTGTTATTTATTCCAGTCAAGTTGCACCAGTTTCGGCAAACTCTTGTAAAACGCCTCGCGCACACGCTCGTCGGGTTGAAACACCACCAAGGTGGAACCGCGTTTTTTGCTGTGATAGGTGAAGTAATACAATTCCTCTTCTTTTAACGAGGAGGCCGCCATCACCGTGCGGTCAAACGAGCGGTTTTGGAAACGGGCGGGATCGTATTTCCCCGCTTGTTCAATTTTTTGGCCGCGCACCGACACGATGCGGTTGCGTTTGCGGCGCGCCACAATGCGGTCAATGTCAACGTCGCCGTTGGTCACGCTGTATTCAAACTCGATGTTTTGCGAGGTGATGACCCACCACGCGCCGTATCCCACCGCGATCCACACAATGAGAACGATCGAAAACACGCCCACAAAGGCAAACGCGAGCAACGCCACCATCAACGCGGCAAACACCGTGCCGATGATAAACGCGAGTTCCTTGCCGTCTTTCTTTTTTGCTACGATTTGTTCCACAAACGTATCCATATTTCTCTCTCCTTTTATCGTTTGGCCTTTTGGGTTGTTTTGCGGCTCTTTCTTTTTCGTTTTTTGTTGTATTGCACGTTCAGTACCGCGTATCCTGCCGCCGCCAACACCAGTATGGCCAAAATACCGAGTGTCCACCACGAGAAGACGGCCGCACTCACACGCCGCCACAGCGCGTACAGCATGTGATAGTCGGCGCTCTGCCCTGCCGCAAGCGGCACGGTGCCAATGAGATTGTTCTCCAAATAAATTTCCAGCGTGCCCACCTTATCCCCTGCTTTTACGGGGGCGGTAAGCGTGTCGCTTTCACATACGATGCGCCGTGTCAGTTTGGTGAGGTCCACGTCGTTGCCCACCACCGTGAAAAACTCTTTGGACGGCACCAGCGAAATGCTGTCGTAATCCGCGCAGTCCAACACGTTAATGCGCCCCACAGGCTCGTTTTTGCGGGCAATCATTTGGTACGTAAACCCAATCAGTCCCCAACGAATGAGCCGTCTGGCATCGGCATAGGCCACGCCCGTCAGTTCGCCTTTTTCATCCTTGCGCGGCGCGCCCATCACCACCGCCATATATTCGTATCCGTCTTTTCCGCCAAATGTCACCAAACTGGTTTCCGTAAGAGTACCGCCCGTTTTTCCGCCCGTTGCATAGGTGTAATAATACGGGGTGGACGCGCGCAACATATCGTTGCCTGTCGGCCAACTGCGTTTTTTTCCGCCCGACACGGGGGTAACGGTGTACTGTGTCAGTTCCAACATCCCGCGCAGTTCGGGATACTCCATTGCAAACCGCGTAAACACCATCACGTCACGCGCGGACATATACTGCCCGTCTTCGTTTAAGCACGTCACGTTGGTGAACGCCGAATTGGTGCACCCCAGTTCCCGCGCAAAATTGTTCAGTCCCGTCACAAACGTTTCCACGCTTCCCTCAATCGCGGTGGCGAGCACCACCGCGCAGTCGGCGGCGGTTTGAATGGTACACACGGTCAGCAGATCGCGCACCGTCCACGTTTCGCCGAAATTCATCATCGCCACGTGAAGACCCGTACCCGCTACGTAGTGGTTGAACATTTCCAACGTGTACGTGCCGTGCACTTCGTCCATATTGAGGCGTTTTTCTTTGATGCGTTTCATCGCGTAACCGATCATCGCCACACGCATCAACCCCCCCGGTTGATACCGCGTATCAGCCTGTTTTTCGTATAACACCACGTCTTGGTCGGTCTTCACACCCACGTACATCATCATCGCCGAGGGCGCCATAATGTCGGTGCCTTCATCGGCGGGGAATTCGTACCGCATCTCGCCCGCCGAAACGGAAAAAACGGAAAACGCCGTCATCAGCGCCGCCAAAACGGCCATGATGCGCACAACTCTACGTTTCATTGGCAACCCTCTCACTCAAACTGAAATTCCGTGTGTTCACACACTTGTTGTATTTTGTCCCGCAGTGCCACAAAATCCGCAAATGCCGCGCCTTTTTGGTTGGGATTCCGCAAAATGGCGGCCGGATGGAACATCCCCATATACAGCACCCCGTCTTTTTCAAAAAACTGCCCGTGCTGTTTGGTCACTTTGAAATCTTCCGCGATAAACGTGAACGCCGCAATTCTGCCCAGACAGACCACGATTTTGGGCGAGATCACGCGCAGTTGTGCCTGCAACCACTTGCGGCAAGCCGCTTGTTCTTCCGGCAACGGGTCTCGGTTTTTCGGCGGACGACATTTCACCATATTCGCAATGTAAATGTTGTGATTGCGGGATAGCCCCACCGCTTCCAACATAGTATCCAGCAGTTTTCCGGCCCGCCCGACGAACGGTTCGCCCTGCAGATCTTCGTTCTCACCGGGTCCTTCCCCGATAAACAACACTTCCGCCGCGGGGTTTCCCACCCCGAACACCACGTTGTGCCGCGTTTCGCACAACGCACAGTCGCGGCAGCGGCAACACTGCTCTTTCAGTTGTTCAAAAGTCGTGTTCATGGCGTTCCCTTCCTTGACAAAATCGGTCGATTGTGATACCCTTGTAGCGAAATCAATAAACGAGGTGTTATGCTATGTCAAACAAAATCTTGGTTGAAACCTCTGCCCGCCACGTTCACCTTTCGCGTGAAGATCTGGACGTGTTGTTCGGCAAAGGATACGAACTCACTCCTAAAAAAGACCTTTCGCAACCCGGCCAATTCGCGTGCACCGAGCGTGTCGAAGTGGTCGGCAGCAAAAAAAGCCTCGCGGGTGTCAGCATTTTGGGCCCCGTGCGCAAAGCCTCTCAAGTGGAAATCTCGCTCACCGATGCGCGTGCCATCGGCGTGGATGCCCCCATCCGCGAATCGGGCGACATTGCGGGCACCGGCGCTTGCAAATTGGTCGGCCCTTGCGGCGAAGTAGAACTGAAAGAAGGCGTGATCGCCGCCAAACGCCACATTCATATGACGCCTGCCGATGCCGCCGCGTTTGACGTGCAGGATAAAGACGTTGTCAGCGTTGCCGTGGAATCCAACGGCCGCAACCTCACGTTTGGTGATGTGGTTGTCCGCGTCAGTGAGAGTTTTGCCCTCGCCATGCACATTGATACCGATGAATCCAATGCCGGTTGCGTGGCCCCCGGCACGATGGGTACCCTCATCAAATAAATCTCGCGTTCCGTCCGCCGCCTGTGCCTGCCGCACGGGCGGTTTTTTGTTATTTGCCCACGCAAAAGCGCGCAAAAATGCCGTCTACCACCGTTTCGGTGGTGCGCTCACCCGCCAGTTCCAACAACGCATCCAACGCGCCGTCCACACTCACCGACACCGCATCCGCCGTCATTCCCGCACACAACGCGTCCAACGCTTCCGCTACGCATTGTAAGGCGCGGTAGGCGCACGCGCGCTGTCGTTCGTTGGCAAGCACGGGTTGTTCTCCCGTCAAGCGGTTCACCCCCGTCACCGTTTCCACGGCAGCGGTCAATTCCTCTTTCCCGACCCCGTTTTTGGCATCGGTATATACTATCTGTTGAATTTTGTCAGATATATACGAAACGTCAATGTTTTGTGTCAAATCTTGTTTGTTGATGACGGCGATGGTGTTTTCCTTTGCCAACACGTCCAGCAAAGCGCGGTCGTCTTCAGACAACGTGCGTGACCCGTCAAACACCGCCAATACCAAAGCGGCACGGGTCAGCCGTTCGCGCGAGCGTTCCACCCCAATGGCTTCCACGCGGTCGTCCGTTTCGCGCAGACCCGCCGTGTCGGCAAGGCGCAAGCAGACGTTCCCCACGCGCACCGTTTCTTCCACCACGTCACGGGTGGTGCCTGCCATATCGGTCACGATACTGCGTTCGCACCCCGAAAGCAGGTTCATCAAGGTGGATTTGCCCACGTTGGGACTGCCCACAATGACCGTGTCCACCCCTTCGCGCAATACCCGCCCCGCATCGTAGGTGGAAAGCAACTCGTCAAGACCGTTTTTCACGGTTTTCAGCGTTTCGGCAAGCGTATCGGGGTGCAACGGCGGAATATCGTCGTCGGGGTAATCCACAAACGCCGAAAATTGTGCCTGCAGACCCACGAGCGTTTCTTTCATTGTCTGCAATCGTGCAAACACCGCACCCTCACGGGCGGCGAGAGCCGTTTTGGCGGCCAATTTGCCGTCTGCCGCTATCAGTGCCGCCACCGCTTCCGCTTGCGTGAGGTCCAGTTTGCCGTTGACAAAGGCGCGACGCGTAAATTCACCCGCCGCGGCGGGCACGGCACCTGCCGCAAACACCGCGCGCAACACGCGCGACAACAAATACACACCGCCGTGGATGGACAGTTCCGCCACGTTTTCGCCCGTGTAACTGTGCGGCGCGCGGAACACCGTGGCCACACACTCGTCAATGTCACCGTCGGCATCGAACACGTGTCCGTAGGCAGCGGTGTAGCCGTCCATTTCGGATACTCGTTTGGTTTTATTGACGGCGCGGAACACCCGGTCGGCTACCGCAAACGCCTCGTCGCCCGAAAGGCGGATAACCCCTAACCCGCCCACGGCGGTAGGGGTGGCAATGGCGGCAATCACCGTGCTCATCTTCCGTCCATCCTCTCTTCGTCTATCGTCAAAACACCGCGGCACACGTCAGCGGTACCGCGGTGCTTGTTTCGTTATTCAGCCACTTCGCCGTCCGTTTCGGGTTCGGCAGGGGCTTCCACCATCGACACAATGCGGCTGTCATCCTTCAGTGTCATCACGCGCACACCCTTGGACGGGCGGCGGCATTGGCGAATTTCGCTCACCGGCATACGGATGATGATGCCGCCGGAGGAAATGAGAATCACGTCGTCGCTCTCGTTCACCGCGCGCACACCCGCAACCTCGCCGTATTCGTCTACGTGGTAGTTGGTCAAACCCTTACCGCCGCGTGACTGCACACGGTAATCGTCAAATTCACTCAAGCGGCCGTAACCCGTTTCGGTAACGGTCAACAACAATTTGCTTTCATCGCGCGGTACCATACTCACCACTTCGTCGCCCTCACCAAGCGCAATGGCGCGCACACCGCGTGCCGTCCGTCCCACCACGCGGGCGTCGTTTTCGTCAAAGCAAATGGCCATACCCTTGCGCGTGGCCACCAACAGTTTTTGATAGCCGTCGGTCACCTGTACCCACGCGAGTTCGTCCCCTTCGTCCAGATCCACCGCAATAAGACCGCTCTTGCGCGCGTTGGCAAACGCATCCAAACGGGTGCGTTTGATCACACCGTGACGGGTCACCATACACAAATAATGTTCGGGGTCAAACGCCGGGATACGGATCATCGCCGTCACCTTTTCACCCGTTTCAATGGGCAACAGGTTGATGATGTTCATTCCCTTGGCGGTGCGGCTGCCTTCCGGCACCTCGTAACATTTCAGGCGATACACACGGCCTTTGGACGTGAAGAACAACACCAGGTCGTGGCTCGAACACATAAACATCGTTTCGGTGATATCCTCTTCACGGGTGGCCATCCCCTTGATGCCGCGGCCGCCGCGATGTTGGGTCTCGTATTGATCCATTGGCTGCCGCTTGATGTAACCGAGTTGCGACATCGTCAACACACAATCTTCCACGGGAATAAGGTCCTCAATGTCGACCTCGCCCGATACCATCGAGATCTCGGTGCGGCGTTCGTCGCCGTATTTGTCGCGCATTTTCAGGCACTCGTCCTTCAAAATGGCGCGAATTTTGCCCTCATCCGCCAAAATGCCTTCCAGTTCGGCAATTTTGGCGTGCAACGCGGCGAGTTCGTCTTCAATCTTCTGCCGTTCCAGACCCGACAACTGGCCAAGGCGCATCTGCACGATGGCAGTGGCTTGCACTTCGTCAAAGTCAAAGCGTTCCATCAAGCGCTCTTTCGCGTTGGCTTGGTCTTTGGAACCGCGGATGATGTTGATGACTTCATCAATGAAATCCACCGCCGTGTGCAACGCTTCCACAATGTGGGCGCGGTCTTTGGCTTTTTTCAGTTCAAAGATGGTGCGGCGGGTGATAACCTCACATTGGAACTTGATATACTCTTCCAGCATCTCTTTGAGCGTGAGCACACGCGGCACACCGTTCACAAGCGAGAGCATAATGGCGCCAAACGTCACCTGCATCTGCGTATACGCAAACAGTTGGTTGAGCACCACTTGCGGGTTGGCATCGCGTTTCAAGTCAATGACCACGCGCAATCCCTCACGGCTGGAATGGTCCACCACGTCGCGGATGCCTTCCACGCGTTTTTCGTCCGCCAATTCGATGATGGATTTCACCAAATTCAGTTTGTTCACCTGATACGGAATTTCGGTAATGACAATGCGGAACCGATCGTTGTGCTCTTCAATTTCGGTTTTGGCGCGCACCGTGATCTTGCCGCGGCCGGTGGCATACGCGGCGCGAATGCCGGCATACCCCATAATCACACCGCCGGTGGGAAAATCGGGGCCTTTGATGTGCTCCATAATGTCCGGCAACCCGGCATCGGGATTGTCGATCAGCAAGCAAATGCCGTCAATCACTTCGCACAGGTTGTGCGGCGGAATGTTGGTGGCCATACCCACCGCAATACCCGACGACCCGTTCACCAGTAAGTTCGGGAAACGCGACGGCAACACCACGGGTTCTTGCAAACGGTCGTCGTAGTTGGGCACAAAATCGACCGTTTCTTTTTCAATATCCGCCAGCATATCCAGCGACATTTTGCTCATACGCGACTCGGTATACCGATAGGCGGCGGCCGGGTGTCCGTCAATGGAACCAAAGTTGCCGTGTCCGTCAATCAGCGGATAGCGAAGCGAGAAATCCTGCGCCATACGCACCATCGCGTCGTACACCGACGAGTCACCGTGGGGGTGATACGCGCCCAGCACCGCGCCGACGGTATCGGCGCACTTGCGGTGCGCCTTGTCGGGGGTGAGTCCGCGCTCGTGCATTGTATATAAAATACGGCGGTGTACGGGTTTTAACCCGTCGCGCACGTCGGGAAGTGCACGCGCCACAATGACCGACATCGAATAGTCAAGGAAACTCTTTTTCATTTCCTTTTCCAACACGACGTTGATCAGTTTGGATTGTACCGTGTTTTGTTCATCCATGGTAACTGTCTCCTTTTAAATGGGATTCGCGAGGGAGCCGTAAGCGGTCCCCGTCAGGGAAAATCAACCAAC
Organism: Acutalibacteraceae bacterium; assembly: GCA_045603285.1. Classification (GTDB taxonomy): domain Bacteria; phylum Bacillota; class Clostridia; order Oscillospirales; family Acutalibacteraceae; genus RGIG3009. The sequence goes on from JAZULW010000122.1 coordinate 13,907, forward strand.
GGTAGCGGGCATTTTCGCGCACTTTCACGCGCTCCCACACAAAAAAGAATTGTTGTCCGTTCGAAAACAGGGCCACGCCGTCCCGCGTGAACGCCGCATACACGGTCGTTTTGCGCCGTTTTTTCTGTGTGACAAGCAACGCAAGCAACGCGTTGACCGCCGCCGTCACCGTCACGCAAAAAAACAGCAGATTCATCCAATACAGCGGCAAAACGGAAAGGGTTCCCGCAAAGATCACCCCGAAAATGATGCCGGCCGGCACCAACAATCGGTGTCCCATTCGGATGCGTTTTTCTCGCAACGTTGCCGTGCGCGGCAACGCCACGTCCACCGCCGTGCGGGAAAGCACCTCGTCGTCATTTTCAAACACCGGAAGCGGCAAAGCGACGTGCAGACACCCGATCGCCGCACTTTTGGTGCGATAGCACTCGCGCGGCAGCGCGGTTTGCAACCGTTGCCGTACCGCGATCACCTGTTCGGCAGTGAGATCCGCCGCGCGGATCAGCAAATTCGCCGTATCCGCCTGCAGGCAGAACCCGTGCACACTTTCCGTGCACAGCGTAACACAGGAAAACCACAACGTGGTTTCCCCGCGCAGGTCGGTCCACACCACGCGGTCGTCCCACAAGGTGACGGTATTTCCCGCGGCAAGCCGCGCTTTGTCGGCCTGTTCGGTATACCACGCGGTTTTCAGCGCGTTTTCGCGCACGTGTTTATCGTAAAACGGATAAAATATCCCCATCAACGTGGCCGGTGTTAACAACACGGCGGTGAGCAATCCGTCGAAAAACGGCATCCTCGGCACCATCCACCACGCATGGTAGGCAAAAAAGCAACTCAATGCCGCCATCAGCCATACGGCCGCACGGCGCAACCCGTCGTGCAATCCTTGCCAATAGGTTCTCTCTTCAAACGAGGGCGGCCGCCCCGCCACAACAAGCGGGGTGTGTTCTGTATAGTCCATCATCATCAAATATCCAAATTCGTCACGTATTTTGCGTTTTTCTCAATAAACTCGCGGCGCGGTTCCACCTTGTCGCCCATCAAGATCGAAAATACTTCGTCGGCGGCCTCCGCATCTTCCAGTTCCACGCGCAACATCGTGCGGAACGCGGGGTCCATGGTGGTTTCCCACAACTGTTCGGGGTCCATTTCACCGAGACCTTTGTAGCGTTGAATGTCCGCGTTTCCGCCCAGTTCGGCAATATACCCGTCGCGTTCCTCGTCGGTAAACGCATAGCGCGACTGTTTGCCCTTGCTTATCTTATACAGCGGCGGTTGTGCAATGTATACGTGCCCTTCTTCAATCAGCGGCCGCATATAGCGGAAGAAGAAGGTAAGAAGCAACGTGCGGATGTGCGAACCGTCCACGTGCATCCGCCATGATAATAACCTTGCCGTACCGCAGTTTGGACACGTCAAAATCGTCGCCGATGCCGCAACCCAGTGCGATCACCACGGGCGTCAGTTTGTCGTTGCCGTATACCTTGTCAATCCGTGCCTTCTCCACGTTGAGCATTTTGCCCCAAAGCGGCAAAATGGCTTGGAAATTGCGGTCGCGGCCTTGAATGGCCGAGCCGCCTGCCGAGTCACCCTCGACAATATACAGTTCGGTGCGCTCCGCGTCACTCCAAATACAGTCGGCCAGTTTTTCCGGCATACGCGTGGCGGCCAACCCGTTCTTTTTGCGGGCGTTTTCGCGTGCTTTTTGCGCCGCTTCACGCACACGGGCCGCGTTGATGGATTTTTCCAACACGGCACGTGCCACCGCGGGGTTTTCTTCCAAATAGGCCGCCAACTTGTCGCTCAGCAACTGGTTCACGAGCGTTCCCATTGATGTGTTGCCGAGTTTCGCTTTGGTTTGGCCTTCAAACTGCGCGTCGGTCAGTTTCACGCTCACCACGGCGGCCAACCCCTCGCGCACGTCGTCGCCTTTCAGGTTGCTGTCCGCATCTTTGAGCATATTGTGGCGGCGTGCATACGCGTTCAAAATACGGGTAATGCCCTGCTTAAACGCGTTTTCGTGAGTACCGCCGTCCACCGTGTGAATATTATTGGCAAACGAAATGATGTTTTCGTTGTAACTGTCGTTGTATTGCAGGGCCACTTCCGCCATCGAATCGCCGCTGACGGCGGAAAGGTGGATCACCTGTTCGTGAAGCGGCATATACCCGCGCGTTTTGTTGATGAATTCCACAAACGAGGAAATACCGCCCTCGTAGCAATATTCTTCCGAAATCACGTTGTCGGCATCGCGGCGGTCGGTGAGGGTAATTTTCAGTCCCGCGTTGAGGAACGCTTGCTCACGCAGCCGTTTTTGCAACACCTCAAACTCGTATTCGGTGGTTTCGGTAAAAATATCCGCATCCGCTTTAAACCGCACCAACGTGCCCGTTTCGGCGGTCTCCCCCGTCACTTTCAAGTCACAGGTCGCGTTGCCGCGTTCAAAATGTTGATAGTGCACCTTGCCTTCGCGGGACACTTCCACTTCCAACCACTCGGACAACGCGTTTACCACGGACGAACCCACGCCGTGCAGGCCGCCCGATACTTTGTAACCGCTGCCGCCGAATTTACCGCCCGCGTGCAACACGGTGAGCACCACTGTCACGGCGGGCAAACCCAGTTTTTCGTTGATACCCACAGGGATACCGCGCCCGTTATCGCGCACGGTAATCACGTTGTCGGGAAAAATGTCCACTTCAATGTGGGTACAAAAGCCCGCTAACGCTTCGTCAATGGAGTTGTCCACGATCTCATACACCAAATGATGCAAACCGCGCGGACCGGTCGACCCGATATACATACCGGGGCGTTTGCGCACCGCTTCCAGGCCTTCCAGTACTTGAATTTGGCTTTCGTCGTACACTTCGGCCTCTACCGTTTGCTGCAATTGTTCTTTTTCCATTTCTGTGCTCATAGCGTGAACCTCTCATTCTTAAAATCCGTGCCGGTATGCGCCCGTTTTCGCAACGTGGCGCAGGAAATTTGAGAAATATACACCGTTTGTGTGCCGTCGGCGGCGCAACATACCACAAAACTGCGCGGAATATCGTCGCCGATGGTCACCACCGTCCCGTGTTGTTCCGCCGCGGCCAAAAATTCACGCGTGGCGGCGGAAACGGTGGTATTTTCCAGGTCGAAAATGCCCAACACCTCGTCGGTGCGCACTACGGCCTCTTCTCCGATGTGCAAATACATAACCATTCCACTTTCTGTTGTTATTTGGTGGAAAGAACGCCGCGTTTCATTCCAAATTCGCGGCCGTCGGAAAGCCGCAAAAGCGGCGTGGGATCACAACACGTGATAAACACTTGCCAATCTTTGATGTGGTTGAGAATATAATCTTGACGGGTGGTGTCCAGTTCGCTCATCACGTCGTCCAACAACGCAATGGGTCTCTCCCCTGTCACGTCTTTTAACAAGGTGGCTTCCGCCAGTTTTATGGCCAACACCGCGGAGCGTTGCTGTCCTTGCGAGCCGAATTGCCGTGCACTGTGCCCGTTGATCAACACGTCCAAGTCATCCCGATGAGGGCCCACGGTGGTAAACCCCGCGACAAGGTCGTCTTTGCGGCGAATCCGTAACTCTTTATACATCTCCGCCGCGATCTCCCCCGCCGTTTGCCCTTCGGTAAGCGGAACGGTGGATACGTAACGCAGGTCAAATTCTTCTTTGCCACCCGATAATCCGCCGTAAATATCGCGTGCTTTGGGCAACATACTCTTTAAATACACTTGCCGCGCGTGGATCAGCAAACACCCGGCCTGCGCCAACTGTCGGTCCCACAGTTCAAACAACTCGTCGGCACCTGCCCCCATACTCCCCGCCTTGCAAAGCGCGTTGCGTTGGGTCAAAATACGGGTATATTCCGTCAACGTTTTCACATACGACGGACGGAGTTGACAGTACGCCGCATCCATCAAATGCCGCCGTTCGGCAGGGCCGCCTTTGATGAGCGATAAATGCGCGGGCGAAAACACCACGCCACACAACACACCCGCCAATTTTGCCGCGGAACTTTGTGCAACCCCGTTCAAACTGGCCGTGCGCCGTTGTTTCACGTCAATAACGGCTTGCTGGTCGCGGCCGGCCGCCAAAAAATCCAGTGTTAAGCGGCTGTCCTCGGCATCAAAGGCCACCAACTCGCGGTCTTTGGCTCCCCGAAAACTTTTCCCGCCCGTAAACAACCATACGGCTTCCAGCAAATTGGTTTTTCCCTGCGCGTTTTCCCCCGTAATCACGTTGACGCCTTCGTACGGTTCAAACACACCGTCAACCAAATTGCGAAACCGTTGGTATACCAAACGTTTAACTTGCATAAACTTAGGTAACCTCAACGGTTACCGTTTCGCCGCCGAAAGCCACGGTGTCCCCATGCCGCAGTTTTTTGCCGCGCATCGTACACACCTCGCCGTTCACCAGTACCGCGCCGTCTTGAATGAGCGCTTTTGCCTGTCCCCCCGTCGAAACCAGAGCGGACAGTTTTAATAACGCGTCCAATCGAATAAATTCCGTGTGAATTTCCTGTGTCATACGCGTTTCAACCTCACCGGCAATACTAAGAACAAGAAACTGTCACCCGCAACGGGCACTACTTTCATCGGCGATTGCGCGCCGCTGAGTTCAATCACCACTTCGTCACATTCCGCGTTACGAAGCGCATCCAACAGAAAACGGCTGTTGAAGCCCATCTCTTCCTGACGGCCTTCCATATCGGCAAGAATGCTGTCACTGGCACTGCCCAACGCCGTAATGCACGAAACGGAAATTTCGTTATCCTTAAACCGACAAATGAGCGGGGATTTCAACCGATCGTTGATCACCAGTGAAGCGCGATCCACCGCGTCGATCAGATCGCGTGTTTTTACCCGCACCGTGGTGGATGTTTCGGTCGGAATGGCTTTGCGATACGGCAAAAATTCGCCGTCCAACAACCGCGAAAATACCGAATAGCCGCCGATCTCCAAAATAATGTGGCGCATCCCCACCGTCAAATACAGCGTTTCATCGGTATCGTTAAGCAATTTCAGCACCTCGGACAAGGTTTTCCCCGGCACCACAAAACTGAGTTGTTCGTTGCTCTTCACCGTTTCGTTGCGAATGGCCAAACGCGAGCCGTCTACCGCAATCAGACGCAACACTTGATTTTCCAATTCAAATTTCACACCCGTATGTACCGGACGCGTATCGGTCTGTGCCACCGCAAACAACGTTTGCCGAATCATACTCTTGAGCAGATCCTGCGGAACGGTAACCGCCGCACCGTCGCTGATCCCGGGCAGTTCGGGATAATCGTCGGACGAAAAGCCCATAATGCTAAACTCGGAATTGCCGCTGCGAATGGTCGCGTTTAATTTGTCGTTACAGGAAAGAAGCACTTCTTCCCCCGGCAACTTGCGGATAATCTCCGAAAACAGTTTGGCAGTCAACACGATCTCGCCCGGTTCGCTCACCTGCGCTTCAATGGTGGTCGTGATCCCGAGTTCCATATCGTACCCGGCCAAAAACAAAGAGTTGCCGAAAGCGCGCAATAAAATACCTTCCAATGCCGGAAGAGCCGATTTGGCAGCTACCGCGCGTTGCACGTTGCCAACGGCATCCACCAATGCTTGACGTTCACATAAAATCTTCATCGTTTACGTCATCCTTTCTCGTTTGTGTTTGATAAAAAACAACCTTCTTTTTCGTCGTCTATAGTAGGGGCCGTGAAATTGTGGAAAACCGCAAAAAACACGGCAACCGCAAGCCAAAACAACCAAAACCTCTTGTGAAACGGTGGGGGTGAAATTTTGGAAAAATGTGAACAATTGTAAAACTGTTCACACCCTGTGAAAAATGGTTGGTGAAAAGTGAAAAATCGGTGGAAATGTTGCGGGTGTTCTCCACACCTCTCCCCTGTGTTTTCACACGGTTATCCACACCTCAGCGGTCGGAAATATTTTTAATAATGTCTTTCACCAGACCTTTAAAGACGGTGTTTTCCTCCATCTTTTCTTCTACTTTTTGAATGGCATATACCACGGTAGAATGGTCGCGCAAGCCAAACTCTTTGCCGATCTCTTTCATTGTCAGGCCGGTCACACTGCGCACCACGTATTGTGCCACCTGCCGTGCCGCCGAAATGGAAGCCGAACGCTTGTCTGACCGCACGTCTTCCGGAGAAACCGACATCGTGCGTGCCACTTCGGTAATGATGCGGTCCACCGTAACGGGAGTGGGCTGCGTGTCATTCTTAATATCGCGGATGGCGGCTTGTGCCGTCACCATCGAGGGGCCTTCCCCTTGCAACAAACATTGGGCTTGCATACGGCGCACCGCGCCTTCCAGCTGCCGCACGTTGCTCTTTAACTGGGAAGCCAGGTATTCCGCCACGTCGTCCCCAATCTGAATATCGAGCAATTGTGCTTTTCGTTTGATGATGGCGATGCGCGTTTCCAAGTCGGGCGGCTGAATGTCCGCCAATAACCCCATCTCAAAACGGGTGCGAAGCCGTTCTTCCAACGTGGCAATTTCACGCGGAGGACGGTCCGACGTGAGCACAATTTGTTTGTTGGCTTGGTGAAGCGCGTCAAACGTGTGGAAAAACTCTTCCTGCGTACTCACTTTTCCCGCGATAAACTGAATGTCGTCGATCAACAGCAAGTCCACCATACGGTACTTGGCGCGAAATTCCTCGGGCGAATGATTTTGCAACGCCGTGATGAGTTCATTGGTCATAAACTCGCCCTTGGTATACAAAATGTTCATGTTGGGATTGTTTTTGCGAATTTCGTTGCAAATGGCATACAGCAAGTGTGTTTTGCCGAGTCCCGACCCACCGTAAATGAACAGCGGGTTGTAGTTGCCCGCGGGTTTGCTGGCCACCGATTGCGAAGCGGCATACGCAAATTTGTTGGACGGACCCACCACAAAGTTTTCAAACGAATATTCGTAGTCGGACGTTTTTTGGCCGAACAGATTTTGTGCTTCGGGATACGCCGTGCCAAACGTTTCGGGCGGAATCTCCTGCAATTCCTCTTTATGTTCTTTGGATAAAATGTGCACCTCAAACGGAATGCCCAACACCGTCATAAACGCGCTTTTGATTTTTTCGCGGTATTGTCCGGACACGATTTCGCGTTGAAAATCGGTCACCACTTCCAAAATCACGGTGTTGCCTTCAATTTTCACCGGATCAATGGGTTTGAGCCACATATTGAATGCCACTTCACTAATATCGGGCATTTCGTGGAGATATTCCAAAATGGAAAACCACGCTTGTTTGATATTTTCCATGCTTTTTAAACTCCTTTGCGGGCGGAACTTTTTAAGGACACAAATTTACACCTAAGTATAACATAATTTTCTACTAATTACAAGTAATATATATAATATTTTTTTATATTCTATATAATAATTAGTATAAAACCGCCCCTTGCATCTCAAAACACGCAAAATGGGGCATTTAAACGGCAAAACAAAAGGGGAGACAAACCGATAAAAATAAAAATTCGCGAAAATATGGTTGACTTTTTTACGGTGTTTGTTGTATAATGTTCTCTCGCAAGGCGAAAGGGGGAAAAAAGCATGTTCCGGACATATCAGCCTAAGAAAAGACATCGTAAAAAGGAACACGGTTTCCGCAAAAGAATGGCGACGGCAAACGGCCGCAAAGTGTTGGCTCGCCGCAGAGCAAAGGGTAGAAAACAACTCACGCTTTGATTTCGGCGAACAAGTCGATCGTACAACAGGAAAAGGTTTGAGCGTATCTTTTCTTTCAAAAATCAAAAAACCCCGCAATACGCTGAGTATTACGGGGTTTTTCATTCGGGTAAGAACGTGATGGGAAAACTAACCGCACTGAAATTGAATAAAGAATTTCGTTCGGCGTATTACCACGGGCGTTCGCTCGTTCATCCGTCGCTCATTACCTATGTCCGCAAAAACCGCCTGGGTGTCACGCGCATCGGCATCACCACGGGCAAAAAAATCGGCAAAGCGGTCAAACGAAACCGCTGTCGCCGCATCATCCGCGAAGCGTTTCGGCAACTGTTGCCGCAGGTCAAACGCGGATACGATTACGTGTTTGTCGCACGGGCAGCCACCGTGGGGCGGACAAGCACGGAACTTTTGCACGTTATGCAAAAACAACTCACCGAAATAGGGCATCTGCGATGAAACGGTTTCTCATCGGGATTGTCCGATGGTATCAGCGAGCGATTTCACCTCTCACTCCTCCAAACTGTCGGTTCACACCGACGTGCTCGTCCTATGCCATCGAAGCCATCGAACGGTTTGGGGCCCTGAAAGGCAGCTGGCTGGCGGTCAAACGGATCGCGCGCTGTCATCCTTGGGGCGGCCACGGGTACGACCCTGTGCCCGAACAACTGAAAAAACGTTCCCGCAAATAAGGAGGAAAGCCCATGGGCGCTATTTTTGACATCATCGCCATTCCGTTGGGATGGCTGCTCGAATTTATTTACAAACTGGTTCCCAACTATTTTGCCGCCATCTTCCTGTTCACGTTGCTTGTGCGACTGCTGATGTTCCCGTTGTCGCTCAAATCGCAAAAAACACAAGCCGAGCGCGCCAAACTGGCCCCGCGCATTGAACGAATTCAAAAAAAATACGCACAAGACCCGAAAAAACTGCAAGAAAAACAAATGGCTCTCTACGAAAAAGAGGGCATCAGTATGACCGGCGGTTGTTTGCCGATGATTGTGCAAATGATCGTGTTGTTCGGTATTATTTCGGTAATCTATTCGCCGTTGAAGCACTTAACCAACGTGCCGGATACGGTGGTATCCGCGGCGGCGGGCGCCGTGTCGTATAACGATCGCGTGTTGTCCGACAAAGACAGCACCGAAGAACAAAAAGCCGCCGAACAAGCCAAAAAAGACGCCGGCAAGATCCCGTCTTCCAAAATGACAGGGTATTATAAGGAACTGTATATGCTCAGCAATATGCAAACCTTTGAGGCCGATGTCAAAGCGGCCGTCGCTTCGCTGGAAGGGTATGACGAGGCCAAAGCCAACGCGTATTACGAGGAAATGCTCACCCTCAAAGAGCAATTTTCCGTCGGCAAGTTGTCGTTGCTTCAAAATCCCGGCAACGGTGGGGTAGAGGGCATCAGTTGGTTGTGGCTCATTCCGCTGCTCTCCGGCCTTACCGCGCTGGCTTCCAGCATCATTGCGATGCAATTCAACAAAAAACTCACCTCGTCGGAGGTCAAACAACCCGGTCAGGGTTGTTCCAACGGGATGATGATGTATATGATGCCGTTGTTCTCGCTGTATATCACGTTCACCGTGCCCGGCGGTGTCGGTATCTATTGGATCTGTTCCAACGTCATTGCCACGGTGCAGTCCATCGTGCTCAACAAGATCTACGACCCTGCCAAGATCCGCGCGCAAGCGGAAATTGAGTACGAAGAACGCCGCCGTCAAAAGCAAGAAGACAAAAAACGGTTGGCAGAAGCGCGTGCGCGTGAACAACGCGCCCTTGCCGCCGAGTTGAACGAGCAGAAAAAACCGTCGGAAAAGAAAAAACAAGCACCAAAACCCGTCGAAGAGACGGCCGAACCCGTGTCCGAAAACACGGAAGAGAAAGGATAAATGAACCGTGGCAAAGGAATTGATCAAAGAAGCGGCTTCGGTGGAAGAAGCCGTCGCGTTGGCCGTCGCCGAACTCGGCGTATCGGCGGATAACGTAACCGTAGAAGTGTTGCAAGAAGCGCAAAAGAAAACGTTTGGTTTGTTCGGCGGCGCCGATGCCAAAGTGAAAGTCACCGTCAAAGAAGGCGGCGCCGAAGCGGCCGTCTCCTTTTTGAAAGCCGTCCTCGCCGATATGGGCGTGGCCGATACCGAAATCACCGCCGAAGAAGCGGACGGTACCTGCAAGATCTCCCTTGAGGGGCAAGATCTTGGCTTCATCATCGGCCGCCGCGGCGAAACGCTGGATGCGTTGCAATATCTCGTCAGTTTGGTGGCCAACCGCAACGGCGGCTACCGCCGTGTCACCTTGGATATCGGCAACTACCGTGAAAAACGCGAGGGCACGCTCTCCGCACTGGCCCGCAAACACGCACACCAAGCCGCCAAAAACGGCCGCAAAACCACGTTGGAACCGATGAACCCGTATGAGCGCCGCATCATTCACACCGCGGTGCAGCAAGTGGAGGGTGCCACCTCGTGGAGTGTGGGCAGTGAGCCGAACCGCCGCGTGGTCATCGGCCCGTCGGACGATAATCCCGTCAAAGACCGTGCCCCGCGCCGTGACCGCCGCCGCAGCGAAACCCGCGAAAAACCCATCGAGCGCCACGGCCACCGCGATGCCGTGACGGGCGAATACGTCATCGAGCGCCCCGTGCGTGAGGTGCGTAAGTTCGTGTCGCGCAACACGCCCACGGAATACGCAGAAGATACGCCTCCTGTGGAGCGCACCCATTCCGAAACGGAAGCCAGCGCCACCCTGTACGGCCGCATCGACCTGTAACAAACCACAAACCACGCCAAGGGTATCCTTGGCGGGGTTTTCTTGTTTTATCCCCTCCGTGTTGGTTCGCACAAGGCGGGAAACTGTTCCATCCGGAGTTGTTCG
>JAZULW010000123.1:0-11612 GCA_045603285.1 Acutalibacteraceae bacterium
AGATTCCCTTGTTTCTCCAGACGATATATAGGCGGTGCGGAAATTTTGTTGCGAAATTTAAAAAATCCTGTCAAATTCCTGTCAAAAAAAGAAAAACCCGCTGTTTTAGCGGGTTTTTAAGGATATGGTGGAGACGAAGAGGATCGAACTCTCGACCTTACGGATGCGAACCGTACGCTCTCCCAGCTGAGCTACGCCCCCAAATGGACCGTCAACTATTCTATCTTAAAAGTTGACGGTTGTCAAGTGGTAACTTTTTAAATTTGCTAATATTTTTCCAGGATCTCACGGTAACGAGCATAGGCACGCTCCACGGCATCATCCCACGAAAGATAGAGTTGTTTGCCCGCGCGCTTGCCAACCTCTTTTAATTGTGCACGATTGCTTACCGCATCGGCGATGGCTGCGGCGCAAGAAACGGCATTTTCTTCCGCGAGAAAACCGGACACGTTGTGAACCACACCTTCGGCAGCACAACTACCTTCCACGAGAAGGGAGGGACAATCACAGGCGGCGGCTTCTTTTACTACGATGCCGCACGTGTCATACGTAGAGGGGAAGAGGAAAAGGTCACACACACTAAAGAAGATTCGTAAATATTCGCGGTCACGAATGGGACCGGTGAAGATGACGTTATCTTGCAATCCACATTCGTTGGCATATTCTTTAATAGCGGGCGCATCATACCCTTCGCCAATGATGAACGCGCGGAACGGCTGGCCATTATCGTGCAAGATTTTCAAGGAATCCAAAATAATTTTAATATTTTTGTACCACATTAACCGCCCGACAAACATAAACACGGGAACGTCTTCGCGCAGTCCGTAAGTTTCGCGCAGAGTATCGATTTTATCTTTCGAAGCGAGGCCTTTGGGGAAATCGGTGCCGTTTTCCATCACACGGTATGAACCCTCATAACCGATATCACGCAACGCTTTTCCGCAGCGCTCGGTGACCACCCAAATTTCATCGGCTGAATGGACATTGTGTGATACAAATTCGGTTGCCAATTTGCGCAGAGGGGCATTGGTAATGCGTTTTTGAAGGTCAATGTCAAAACGGGTGTGATAGGTGAGAACGGTGGGGACACGAGGATGATGGTTGAGAGTATTCACCAGTACCGATGAGGCGAACGGCGCGTGAATATGCATAATATCAAATTTCTTTTTGCGCAAACGCACAAGCGATTCCGGATCAAAGGGGACACCGACGCGGTAGCCAATGAGAGATGTTGCCGGAATGGACGGATAACGAAACACGTCAAACGGATAATCGTCACGTGCATCGCGGTTTTCAGGGGTGACCACTGTGATGTTGCAGTCTTTTTGGCACAGATGATGGGCATAGTTTTTGACAACTTGTGCAACACCATCAATGTGGGGAGGAAACGAGTCGTTAAACAAGCCGACCGCTATACGTTCCATTGCTCAACCTCCTTCGCCGAATTTGGTAACATATTACTATATTTTACCGTTTATTTCAAGAACTTACGAAAAAATTAAAAAAATTGAAAAATCTCTTTATTCTTTCGAAAGAATATTGTATACTATACTAAATATATCAACAAGGAGTGAATCCTGTGGCGAAAGAATATTCGGTTTCGTTAAACGATATTATACAAGAACACGGTTTGGAATGTCTTTACCTACCGCAAGAAGAACGCTTTGTGGAAATTGCGGACCTTAACCGTCCCGGCCTTGGCCTCTCGGGGTATTTTGAGCATTTTGACAATCAACGCATTCAAGTCATGGGCAAAAGTGAGATTTCGTTTTTAAACAGTTTGCCTGCTGAAACACTGGACGAACGTGTGGAAGAATTGTTAAAACAAACCCCTCCCGCTATTGTGATTACACGCGGTCTGGAGATTCCTGCCACGATTCTTACGCGGTGCCAAAAATACGAGGTGCCATTGCTTCGTACCGCGGACACCACGTCGGCCTTTATTGCGGCCCTTATTGCGTATTTGAACGTACAACTTGCCCCGCGTATCACGCGGCACGGCGTGTTTGTAGAGGTGTATGGCGAAGGTATTTTGCTTGTCGGGGACAGCGGTGTTGGCAAAAGTGAAACCGCGATTGAACTTGTCAAGCGTGGCCACCGTTTGATTGCGGACGATGCGGTGGAGATACGCCGCGTTTCCTCCAAAACTTTGGTTGGGTGTGCACCGAATAACATTCGCCACTTTATTGAACTACGCGGTATCGGCATTGTCAACGCGCGGCGCTTGTTTGGTATGGGTTCTGTTAAAGTGACGGAAAAGATCGATATGGCCATTCAACTGGAACCGTGGGACAGTGAAAAGGTGTATGACCGTATGGGCCTTGAGAACCAATATATGGATATTTTGGGCAACTCGGTACCGATGTTGACCATTCCCGTAAAACCGGGCCGAAACTTGGCCGTTATCATTGAAGTTGCTGCTATGAACAATCGCCAAAAGAAAATGGGGTACAATGCAGCGGAAGAATTGATGCAAAATTTAGGAATGATGGATTGATTTGTGAAAATCGAGGTAATACAGAATGAAGTATATGAACCCTGTCGCTGACCTGCATACACATACGTTGTATTCGATGCACGCATACAGTACGGTATCGGAAAATGCAGCCGCCGCAGCACGGCAAGGATTGCTTGCCATTGCGATGACCGACCATGCACCCGCCATTCCCGAACCAAGCCATCGTTGGCACTTTACGCATATGAACTTGTTGCCCACACACATTGCGGGCATTCGTGTGTTTCGCGGTATTGAAGCTAATGTATTGGATTTTGACGGGCGCTTGGATATAGACGACAGTATGATTCGCAATTTGGACATTGTCATTGCGTCTATGCACGGCGGCGGTATTATGAAAGAAGGGTCTGTGGACGAGATAACGGGGGCATGGATGGCGGTTGCCAGAGATTCCCGTGTTGACGTGATCGGGCATCCCGGCACGCCTCTGTTTGCGTTTGACCATGAAACGGTGGTGCGGGAATGTGCACACCAAGGAAAAATAATCGAAATCAACGAAAATTCTTTCAACGCCCGTGAGGGGTCGCTTGAAAATTGTACGCGTATTGCGTATTTCTGCAAAAAATACGGAGTTCGCGTAATGCTCAGTTCCGATGCGCATTTTCACGAATATGTGGGAAAATTTGACCGTAGTATTCTTATGTTAAAAGAAATGGAATTTCCTGTGGATTTGGTTATCAATGCCACAAGAAAAAATTTAGAAACCTATCTGCAAGAAAAGAACTTGACATTGTGAGTAAGGAGAAACTTATGTATGCGATCGGTATTGATTTGGGCGGCACAAACATTGTAGCAGGTGTCGTGGATGACAATTACAACCTTTTGTCTTCGGCAAAATGCAAAACGGTATCATCTCGCAGCGCGGAAGAGATTATTGATGATATGGCGGCTATGGCGCGTGAAGCAACGGAAAAGGCGGGACTTTTGCTTCGGGATATCGCGCATATCGGCGTGGGATGCCCCGGCACCTGTAATCCGTATACGGGTGAAGTGGAATATGCCAACAACCTCCCTTTTTCTCACATAGCGCTCGGGCCGATTCTTAAGGAAAAACTCGGTCTCCCCGTTTATATTGAAAACGATGCCAATGCCGCGGCGATTGGCGAAATGAAAGCCGGTGCGGCGAAGGGCGCGGAAAGTTGCGTGTGTATCACGCTCGGTACCGGTGTCGGTGGCGGTGTGATCATTGACGGTAAAGTGTTTAGCGGTTTTAATTTTTCCGGAACGGAACTTGGCCATACGGTAATTGTCGCGAATGGTGAAGCGTGTACCTGCGGCCGAAACGGCTGCTGGGAGGCATATGCCTCGGCGACGGCACTTATCAACCAAACCCGCCGTGCGATGGAAGATCACCCCGAAAGCAAGATGTGGGAGATTGCCGAAAGTCTTGACAAGGTGAATGGCTTGACAGCGTTTGACGCTATGCGCGCAGGTGATGCGGTTGGCAAAGCCGTGGTAGATGCCTATATTGGTTACGTAGGATGCGGTTTAACAAACATGGTGAACATTTTCCAGCCCGAAGTGCTTTGTATCGGCGGCGGTATTTGCAAAGAGGGCGAAACGTTGCTGGCACCGTTGCGTGCCATTGTCGAACGAGAACGGTACAGCAAATACAGTGAAAAACAAACCAGACTGTGTGTTGCCGAACTCGGAAACGATGCGGGTGTTATCGGCGCAGCTGCGCTGGGACGCTGAGAAAGAAAGGGGGTGCGGTATGGATAAACAACAGTTAAAACAACGGTTGCAAGAGTGCGGTTGCCGCGTTCTTGCGGATGAACGTATGTCGGCGCACACCTCGTTTCACATTGGAGGGCCGGCAGATCTGTTTGTGCAGGCCTCGCCCGAACAAATTGGTGCGGTGATGCATCTGTGCCGCGAAACCAAAACCCCGTTCACGGTGGTCGGTAACGGCTCAAACTTGCTTGTCAGTGACGACGGCATAGAAGGGGTTGTGTTACAACTTACCGCACAAGAAATCGTTTTTGAGGACGAGTTTGTGATGGCCTCGGCGGGGATGTCGCTTCGGAAACTTTGTTTAGAAGCGTGTGCGAACGGATTATCCGGTTTGGAGTTTGCCTATGGTATTCCCGGTTCCGTGGGGGGCGGTGTGTATATGAACGCCGGTGCCTACGGCGGTGAGCTTGCCGACGTTTTGGAAGACGTGACCGTCCTGGATGAAAAGGGAGATGTGACGGTGCTCAGCAAAGATGAACTAAAGCTCGGATACCGCCACAGTGTGTTTATGGAACAGCCGCTTGTTATTTTGAAAGCGACCTTTCGTTTGAGAGTCGATTCCCCCGAAGAAATTCGCGCACGAATGAACGATTTTTTGTCGCGAAGAAAAGAAAAACAACCGCTGGAATATCCTAGTGGCGGTAGTTTTTTCAAGCGCCCGGTGGGGCATTTTGCAGGTGCGCTTATTGAACAATGCGGGCTCAAAGGTTTTACGGTAGGCGGTGCTCAGGTGAGCGAAAAGCATGCGGGATTTGTTATCAACCGTGGTGGTGCCACCTGCGCCGACGTGATGGAATTGTGCCGTCAGGTGCAGCAGCGTGTATCAGACACGTTTGGTGTGCAACTTGAGCGGGAAGTGCAATATATCGGAAGGTAGGGTGTGCCTATGTCCTTTTCTTCGGACATCAAAGCAGAACTTGCTGCCATTGAAAATGAACAGTTGTGTTGCGATGTTGCACAAGCGTACGGTATGTTGGAATGCGGTCGCTTGTTTTCAACACAAGGGGTATCATTGCAAACCGAAAACAGCCAAGTTGCTGCGCGATATACTTCGCTTATAAAATGCGTGTGTGATGTGGCGGTAAACACGGTTTTCTCTCCTAAGTCGGGTCTGCATACCGTGACGGCGGACGCTTCTGCCGCATCGCAAATACGCTCTCGCTTTGGGCACGGGAAAGAAGTAGCCGTACGGCTGAATCGTGCGAATTTGGACTGCGAACAATGCGCCTATGCCTATTTGCGTGGTGCTTTTTTGGTTTGCGGTGCCATTACCAATCCGCAAGTAGACTATCATCTGGAATTTTCGGTTCCCTACTATAACCTGAGTCACGACTTGATGACGTTGATGGGTGAATTGGGGTTACTGGCCAAGTGCGTGAAGCGCAAGGGAAACTACGTTATCTATTTCAAGGAAAGCGAACAAATTGAGGATTGTTTAACGATGATGGGTGCTGTGTCCGCTTCGCTTGAGTTGATGAATATTAAAATGATCAAGGATATTCGCAACAATGCCAACCGCGTGGCAAATTGCGAAAGTGCCAATATTGATAAGACGGTGGCCGCTTCTTTGGCACAAACCGAAGCGATGAAAAGAATTGAAAGTACGGTAGGGATTGATGCTTTACCGCAAGAATTGCGCGATTTGTGTCGGTTACGTCTCGAAAATCCCGAATACTCTTTGCGGGAGTTGGGGGAATGCTTGGAACCGCCCATCAGTCGTTCAGGTGTGAACCACCGTTTGCGTCGAATTATGGAGTTTGCAGAGAATTTATAAGGAGATAAGCCTATGGCCTTTGTTCATCTGCATGTGCATAGTGAATATAGCCTGTTAGACGGTGCTTGCCGTTTAAACGGGCTTATTTCGCGTGTGCGAGAATTGGGCCAAACGGCGGTGGCCGTGACGGATCACGGCGTGATGTATGGTATAGCGGAGTTTTATAAAGCCGCGAAACGAGAGGGGATAAAACCCATTCTCGGATGTGAGGTGTACGTGGCCGCGCGCACCCGACACGATAAGCAACACGGCATCGACAGTAACCATCACCATTTGGTGTTGCTTTGTGAGAACGAAACAGGGTATGCCAACTTAGTTCGTCTTGTATCAGAGGCGTGGACAGACGGATTTTACGGAAAGCCCCGTGTGGATCGGGAATTGTTGGAGCGTTACCACGAGGGGTTGATTGCGCTGTCGGCTTGTTTGGCGGGGGAAATTCCCGATGCGCTTCGGGAAAACAATTATTTGAAAGCCAAAAACATTGCGCTCTCTTATGAACGCCTTTTTGGAAAGGACAATTTCTACTTAGAATTGCAAGACCATGGCATTGCCGAACAGCAATCGGTCAATCGCGGGTTAATACAGTTGTCTGCCGAGACGGGGATTCCTCTTGTGTGCACCAACGATGCGCATTATCTTGCGCGAGAGGATGCACAAATGCAAAAGGTGTTGCTTTGTATTCAAACGGGTACAACGGTGGACGAGCCGAATCCCATTGCGTTTGAAACCGAAGAATTTTATTTAAAATCTGAAGAGGAAATGAGAAGCTTATTTCCGTCGGAAGCGGTGGAAAATACCGTTAAAATTGCCGCGCGGTGCAACGTGGAGTTGGAATTCGGCAAGACCAAACTGCCGCATTTTGAGGCACCGGGCGGGGATAGTTATGCCTATTTTCGGGACGAGTGCTACAAAGGGCTTTACCACCATTATGGTCCTAGCCCCGATAAGGCGGTTGTGGAGCGCTTGGAATACGAACTCAAGACCATTCGCGAAATGGGATACGTCGATTATTATCTTATTGTCCACGATTTTATTCAATACGCCAAAAGTCAGAATATTCCCGTAGGCCCCGGACGTGGTTCCGGCGCGGGAAGTTTGTGTGCGTATTGCATTGGGATCACCGGCATTGATCCGATCAAATATCAATTGTTATTTGAACGCTTTTTGAATCCCGAGCGCATCAGCATGCCGGATTTTGATATTGATTTTTGTTACGAGCGGCGCCAAGAAGTGATCGACTACGTCATTCGCAAATATGGGGGAGATCACGTAGCGCAAATTGTCACGTTCGGCACCTTGGCCGCGAGAGCGGCTATTCGCGATGTGGCGCGTGCGCTCGGCCTTTCGTATGCGATTGGCGATATGGTAGCGAAAAAGGTGCCGTGGGAATTGAATATGACGCTCGAAAAAGCGCTGCAACAATCCAAAGAACTGCGCGAACTGTATCAAAATGACGAGCAGGTGCGCCGTTTGATGGATATGGCGCGAAAGGTGGAGGGGATGCCGCGCCATGCTTCCACGCATGCTGCGGGCGTGGTGATTACGGCAAAACCGGTGTCGGAGTACGTTCCGCTTTGTGTAAACGGCGATTTGGTGGCAACACAATATACCATGACGTTGCTTGAGGAATTAGGCCTTTTAAAAATGGATTTTTTAGGGTTGCGAAACCTTACCGTTATTCACGAAGCACAGTCCATGATTCGAAAGGGAAAAGATTCGACATTTGACATCAAAAGCATTCCGCTGAACGCCACGGCAGTATACAAAATGTTGTCGAAAGGCAATAGCGACGGCGTGTTCCAATTTGAATCGGCGGGTATGAAACGGGTGTTATCACAACTGAAACCCGATTGTTTTGAAGATTTGATTGCGGTAATTTCGTTGTTCCGACCCGGCCCGATGGATTCCATTCCGCGGTATATTGAAAACCGCCATCAACCCGAAAAGGTTACTTACCTAAACGAACGACTGCGGCCGATTTTGTCGGTAACCTATGGGTGTATCGTGTATCAAGAACAGGTAATGCAAATTTTTCGTGAACTGGGTGGATATTCTCTCGGACGCGCCGATTTGGTGCGCCGTGCTATGTCCAAGAAAAAGCATGCGGTTATGCAGCAAGAACGGGAAATTTTTTTGCATGGCCTCACCGACGACCACGATAACGTATTGGTAGAGGGATGCATTCGCCGTGGAGTAAGCGAAGACATCGGACGTCGGATATTCGATGAAATGGCCTCGTTTGCTTCCTATGCCTTTAACAAATCCCACGCGGCGGCCTATGCTTTGGTTGCCTATCAAACGGCGTACTTAAAAGCGTATTATCCGAAAGAATATATGGCAGCACTGCTTACCAGTGTGTTGGATAACGGAAAAATTGCCGGGTATATTGCGGAATGTGAGCGCTTGCGCATCTGCGTGTTGCCACCCTCGGTGAATGAGAGCGTAGCCGCTTTCACAACGTCGGGTGACCACATTCGTTTCGGCTTGTTGGCGGTTAAAAATTTGGGGCGCGGTCTTATTCGCGAATTGGTTGCCGAGCGCGAAGAAAACGGTGCGTTTACGGGATTTTACTCTTTCTGCGAACGCATGTCCAAGCGTCGCGATTTCAATCGCCGCGCATTGGAAAGTCTTATCCGTTGCGGTGCACTGGATGGGTTAGATGCCAACCGACGGCAAATGTTGGAATCGTGGCCTTTTATGATGGAAAACTTAGAGACGGTCAATCGTCGCAACGTGGAAGGTCAATTGGATTTTTTTGCCGATGCAGAAAAGACGGTTGCCAATGCCCCGTTTTTGCCGCAAGTGGCAGAATTTCCGTATGAAGAACTGTTGGCAATGGAAAAAGAGGTTTCCGGTTTGTATCTTACCGGAAATCCGATGAAGCCCTATACGGTTCTGCACGGGCACATCGGTGCCGATCGGATTGATCGCATTGTAACATCTTTTGGTAATACTTCCTTTTCGGATAAAAGTGAATATGTTGATGGACAAACCGTTACACTTTTGGGTATGATAGATAAAGTACAGATGAAAACGACACGAAACAATACCCCAATGGCGTATGTTGTTTTAGAAGATATGTATGCTTCCATAGAATTGGTGGTGTTTTCGCGTGTTCTTGAGCAATGCAAATCGCTGCTTAAAACAGGACAAGCCCTCATTGTGCGTGGAAAAATCAACGCAAAAGAAGAAGAGTCTCCTGTCGTGCTGGTGAATACCATAGAAGCGGCGCCGCCGCCCAACCGTGTTCCGTCGCAACAAAAGGTTTCAAAACCGATCGCCAACCCCGGATTGTACTTGCGGTTGCCTTCGCTTGAAAGCGAGCAGTGGAAAAGGGTGCAAAAGGTTTTGCGTGTGTTTGATGGGGAGATGCCCGTATATCTGCGTTTGGCGGATACAGGGAAATTGATGCGGGCTCCTTCCGATCTCTGGATTACACCTGAAGAGGTGATGATAGAGGAACTGAAACACGTTTTGGGTGATACAAATGTTGCAAAAATGTGGTAAAAAAGTTGCAAATGTTAAAGGAAGCGCGAATTTTAGGGAATTCTTCCTTGCCATTTGAAATGTAGATGTATATAATTGGTAACGACAACGAATCGAAGAGGGAATGCAACAATGGCCATCAAAAAGATTGCAGTTTTAACCAGCGGCGGAGACGCCCCGGGTATGAATGCCGCTGTGCGCGCTGTCACGCGTACGGCTTTGGGGCGCGGTATCGCGGTGTACGGTGTGTACCGCGGATACAACGGCCTTATTAACGGCGACGTACAAGAATTGAATCTTCGCAGTGTATCGGATATTATCCATCGGGGCGGTACGGCACTTTACAGTGCGCGCAGCCCTGAATTTTGTACTGAAGAGGGTATGAACAAAGCGGTTAATACCTGCAAAAAAATGGGTATCGACGGATTGGTGGTCATTGGCGGCGACGGTTCTTTCCGTGGCGCACAAGACCTTTGCCGTCATGGGGTGCCGTGTATTGGCGTTCCCGGTACCATTGACAATGATATTGCTTGTTGTGAGCATACCATCGGTTACGATACGGCACTGAATACCTGCATGGATATGATTGACAAGTTGCGCGATACTTCCCAGTCTCACGATCGTTGCTCGGTGGTGGAGGTAATGGGACGACATGCGGGCTATTTGGCGCTGAATGTTGGTATTGCGGTTGGTGCCACCAGCATTTTGGTGCCGGAGGTACCGTACGATTTTGAACGGGATATCATTGAACGGATGAAGAAGACGTCTGCTACCGGTAAAAAGCACTTTATCATCATCGTTGCCGAAGGCATCGGCCGTGTGGAAGAGTTGGCAGAACGCATTGAACAAGAAACGGGCGTAGAAACCCGTCCAACCATTCTTGGCCACGTGCAACGCGGTGGCGACCCGACAGTATATGACCGTGTATTGGCCAGCCGCATGGGCAATTATGCGGTGGATTTGTTGCTTGCCGGCAAAAGCAATCGCGTAGTGACGATTCAACAAGATCGTATCACCGATTTTGATATTGAGGAAGCGTTGCGCATGAAAAAGGCGTTTGACAGCGACCTGTATCGCATTGCTCACGAAATTTCAATTTAAAAAATTCAAATTTGGTATTGACATTTGGGAAAAATGTTGGTATATTACTTTGGTAGAAAAACAAAGCAGAACGTTGCCCGTTCTCACCTGCGGATTTTGTTCCTGACAGGTTAATAGATGATTCTGTTCTCGTTTTGTGGGAGTGTTTTGTCGCGCGGGCACGTTTGTGCCCGCGTTTTTTGTGCAAAAAACAGGTGGAGGTGCTTACCCATCGCAACGAAAGAATTGCAGATCAACGAACAGATCTGCGACAGTGAAATTCGTGTCATCGGCTCAGACGGCGCACAGCTTGGCGTTATGTCCGCAAAAGAGGCGCAAGCCATTGCCGACGAACAAGGATACGATCTGGTGAAGATCGCGCCTACCGCCACGCCGCCGGTTTGCCGCATTATGGATTACGGTAAATATCGGTTCGAGCAGGCGAAGCGCGAAAAGGAAGCCCGGAAAAACCAACGATTGGTGGAAACGAAAGAAATTCGATTGTCGTTGAATATCGACGTGGCGGATTTTAACACCAAGGCCAAACACGCCTCTCGCTTTTTGCAAGATGGGAATAAGGTGAAAGTTTCCATTCGTTTCCGCGGTCGTGAAATGGGTCATCCCGAAATCGGTCTTGACACGATGAAACGGTTTGCTGAAGTTTGCAGCGAATGGGGAAGTGTGGAAAAACCTGCCAAGATGGAAGGCCGTAACATGTTGATGTTCTTGGCCCCGAAATCTGCAAAATAACGGATAATTTTAAGGAGGATACAGTTATGCCTAAAATCAAAACGCACAGCGGCGCGAAGAAACGCTTCAAATTGACGAAGACCGGTAAAGTCGTCCGTGCACACGCGTACAAATCGCACATCCTGAACAAAAAGACCACCAAACGCAAAATAATCTTGCGCAAGACCACGATTGCTGATGTCACCAATGTGTATCAGGTTAAGCGCTTGATCCCGTACAAATAACCGAAAGACAGAAACGGAGGATATAAGACATGGCTCGTGTTAAAGGCGC
>JAZULW010000124.1:0-19967 GCA_045603285.1 Acutalibacteraceae bacterium
AACGAACGCCGAAATAATGCCGGCAAACAACGCCAAGGAAACGGCCGCCCATTTTATGTTGGGAACTTTTTCCATAAGAATGTCGGCAAGCATAGCCGGCATTTTGCTTTCGGTGAACAATGCGACCAATCCCATCGTACCCGCAATCATCATGATCACGTTAAAGTCGATGGAGCCAAGCACTTGGTTGATTGGCAAGATTCCCGTAACAATGAAAAGAAAACCCGATGCAAGCGCAATGTAAGGACGGTATTTACCGAAGATGAGCATCAATACATAGGTAATTGCAAAAATAACAAGAGCCGGAACCATTATGACACTTCCTTTGCTTGTGAATTACGCACCCGTTTTAACCGCTTCAAAATCTTCTTCGATTTCTTTGGAAGGTGCCGGTGTCAGCAAGGATACCAGCACGATAACGAGCGACGAGAAAATAAACGCAGGTAACAACTCGTAAATACCGAACGCACCGCCGAGTTTAGAAATCACCAATTTCCACAAGAAAACCATGCCCGCACCGCTGACCATACCGGCCACCGCGCCGAGTTGCGTGGTTCTCTTCCAGAACAAGGAGAAGAGCATCAACGGGCCGAAGGTAGCACCGAAACCGGCCCACGCAAAGGAAACCAATTTGAATATGATGCTTTTTTCATCCAGAGCCAGGAGTACCGCCAAAACCGCGATTACCAGTAATGTGATACGCGACACGAACATCACCTGTTTGTCGGTTGCTTTTTTCTTGCAAAGGCCTTGGTAGATGTTTTTCGCAAAAGCCGATGCGGCAATCAGCAAGTAAGAATCGGAAGAGCTGATGGTTGCCGCCAAAATACCAGCCATCACAAAACCGGCCAAAATTGCAGGCAAAGAAGATGTCGCCAAGGTAATGAAAATGTTTTCCGATGCCGTATCGGTAAGGTGTGCCGTGGGGAACAACTGTCTGCCCACAATGCCAATGAACACTGCCACGGCAAGAGAGATGACCACCCACACCATCGCAATGCGACGCGACATTTTGAGTTCTTTTTCTTCACGAATGGCCATAAAGCGCAATAACACCTGGGGCATACCGAAGTAACCAAGGCCCCACGCGAGCATCGAACAAATTTTGAGCCAACCGTATTCGGCCGCCTGACCAAAAAGGGGTTTTCCCGCTTCTACAATCTGTTCTTTGTTTTCGCCGAGCACGGGGGTTGCAACACCGAAGAATTCCAGGAAACCGGGAATCTCACGCGCGTTTTCGAACACCGCACCGATACCGCCGGCTTTCACCGTGCTGATGATGACGATAACGGCAAGTGCCGTAAACATCACGATTCCCTGCATAAAGTCAGACGCGCTTTCCGCCAAAAAACCGCCGAGCAAGGTATACAACAGCACAAACACCGCGCCGAGGATCATCATGGCCACATACGGTGCACCAAACAAAGTGGAGAACAATTTACCGCACGTTACAAAACAGCTTGCCGCATATACGGTGAAGAAAATCAGAATGAACAGTGCCGCCACCGTCATAATGATCTTTTTCTTTTCACGGAAGCGGTTAGAGAAAAATTCCGGCAGCGTAATGGCATTGTTGGCACGCACACTGTAACGGCGCAACCGTTTTGACACAAATAACCAGTTCAAATAGGTGCCAAGCGCCAAGCCGATCGCCGTCCACGCGGCATCTGCAAGGCCGCACCAGTAGGCCACACCGGGAAGCCCCATCAGCAACCAACCACTCATATCGGAAGCTTCCGCACTCATCGCCGTTACCCACGGGCCGAGCGAACGACCACCCAAAAAGTAGTTTTCGGAGTTTTTGTTGGCGCGTTTGGCAAACAACACCCCAATGACGATAACGGCGGCCATATAAATAACCATCGCTATCAATACCTGAATGGTATTGGAATTCATTGCACATCCCTCTGTTTCTCAAAATATGTTTTATCGTACCATATACAGCGGTTATCCGTCAATGGTATTGTTTTCGGCTACTTCCACCAAAATATCGCGAATTTCTTGTGCGCCTTCACCTGTTACGGCAGAAAACGGCACACATTGTATGCCTTCAAAATCCGCCAATTCGTGTTGCAACGCCGCCATCCGCTTGGTGCGTTCGGTTTTGCTCAGTTTATCGGCTTTGGTAAGCACAATGATGAAGGGCAATTCGCACTGCACCAAATAATCGATCATTTGCAGATCGTCCGCGGTGGGCGGATGGCGCATATCCACCAGTTGCAACACCAAACGCAGATCGCGGTCATCGTCAAAATAATGTTCGATGGTGCGACTGAATCGTTGTTTTTCGGAAGCCGATACTTTGGCATAGCCGTATCCGGGCAAATCCACCAACCGCATCGTATCCAGTTTGTAAAAGTTGATGGTAGCGGTTTTGCCGGGAGTAGCGCTGGTGCGCGCTAAGTTTTTACGGTTGAGCAATTTATTGATGAGCGACGATTTGCCGACGTTGGAACGCCCCGAAAACGCGATTTCCGGTAAGGTGGACGGTATCAATTGACCGCTGACACCGGCAGACGTTTCGTAAACAGCCGATTCAATCTTCATCTTCCTCACCCTTTCTCATTGCAGAACCAGTGCGGTTTCTACCACGGTATCCACCGTTTTGGCGGTAACAAACCTCACCTTTTTCTTCACAACCTCATCCACTTCGGCAAGGTCAGGTTCATTGTCTTTCGGGATGACCACGGTGGTCATATGATGGCGGTAAGCAGCCATCGTCTTTTCTTTCAAGCCGCCAATGGGCAGCACTTTACCGCGCAACGAAATTTCGCCTGTCATGGCCACGTCGTGCCGCACGGGAATGCCCGTCAAGGCAGAAATCATAGCCGTTGCCATTGTCACACCTGCTGACGGCCCGTCCTTAGGAACGGCACCCTCGGGTACGTGAATGTGAATATCTTTGGTTTTGTAAAAATCTTTGTCAATGTTCCAACGGTCGGTACGCGATCGAACGTAGCTAATGGCGGTGCGCGCGGATTCTTTCATCACGTCACCAAGCGACCCCGTCAATTCAATTTTTCCGTTACCATCAAGTACCGCTACCTCAATGGGCATCGTTTCGCCGCCCACCGCTGTCCAAGCCAAGCCGTTCACCACACCCACTTCGTCCATACGGTCGACTTTGTCTTCTTTGAATTTGCGTGGTCCGAGATAGTGTTCCAAATTTTTGGCCGTAACCGACACGCTTTCTGCCGCGCCGCCCACAATGGCCTGAGCCGTTTTGCGACACACGGTGGCGATCGAGCGCTGCAAGTTGCGGACGCCGCCTTCACGCGTATAACCATCAATCATCAAGCGCAATGCATCCGCCGTGATTTTGAGTTGCGAAGCCGAAAGCCCGTTTTCCGCCAACTGCTTTTTCACCAAATGGCGGCGCGCAATGTGGTATTTTTCTTCTGCCGTATAACTCGAAAGCATAATCACATCCATACGGTCATACAACGGGGCAGGGATTTCGTCTGCATTGTTGGCCGTGGTGATGAACAACACTTGCGACAAGTCAACGGGCACTTCCACATAGTGGTCCACAAAGGCTTTGTTTTGTTCGGTATCCAACACTTCCAGTAGTGCCGACGACGGATCGCCGTTGTAGCTGTGGCTGAGTTTATCCACCTCGTCCAGCAGCACAAGCGGATTCATCGTTTTCGCTTTGGTGATCGCGTTCACAATGCGCCCCGGCATGGAGCCGATGTACGTTTTGCGGTGGCCGCGAATTTCCGATTCATCTTTGACACCGCCAAGCGAAACACGAACATAGGACCGGCCGAGTGCCTCGGCAATCGATTTGGCAATGGAAGTTTTGCCCACACCGGGAGGGCCAACCAGACAAACAACCTGTCCTTTTGCACCTTCCGTAAGGCACCGAACCGCGAGCAGTTCCAAAATGCGTTCTTTCACCTTTTGCAAACCGTAGTGGTCACGTTCGAGGATTTTGCGCGCGCGTTCCAAATCGAGCGTTTCCTCGGAATAGGTGTTCCACGGAATTTCAAGGCAAATATCCAAATAGTTACGCGTGACCGTTGCCTCGTGTGAACCAAAGGGCATTTTGGAAAGACGGTCACACTCTTTCAGGAGTTTTTCTTCTGTTTCATTTGGTAACGACAACGCACGGATTTTGCCTCGCAACTCCTCCGCTTCTTCCAGCGGGGAGTCGTTTTCGCCAAGTTCATCGGCAATGGCTTTCATTTGCTCGTGCAAATAGTAGTCGCGTTGATTTTTATCCATTGCCCGCTGCACTTGTTGCTCAATGCCGCGCTCCAACTGCAACACGGCGGTCTCATCTGCCAACATGGTGAGCAGCCGCTCCATGCGGTCCGCCATATCCAGCGTTTCCAGCAGCGTTTGTTTTTCTTCCGCCGGTGCCGGCAAAGAAGCGGTCACACGGTCTGCCATTTCGCCTGCACGGCGAAGAGAAAGCACTTGCGCCACGTTATCCGGAGTGTCACCCGATAGGCCTATGTACTGTTCAAATGCCATGCGACATTGCCGCACGTATGCACGTTCGAGCAGCGGGTCGATAATGGGACGTTGTAAGCACTCGCGCACTTCTGCTTCAAAATAGGGTTCTTCTTGCAACACGGTGCGAACACGTGCACGATACAACCCCTCAACGGCAACGCGGAAGGTATCCGAGGGCATTTTCAAAACTTGACGAACGCGTGCCACTACCCCCACGGTATGCAAGTCGTCTGCGGTAGGGTCTTCCACCGACATATCTTTTTGCGCAACCAAAAACAAGCATTGGTCGTTGTTTACGGCCGCTTCAAGGGCTTTCACCGATTTTTCGCGCGCCACCTCAAACTGCAAGGTGGTTTGCGGAAAGGCGACCAGCCCGCGTAAGGCTAGCACCGGATAGGTGGTAGCACGCGCGACCTGTTTTTGTACTCCCATAGTAGGTTCTCCTATGCTAAACAGAATAAAATAACGAAAAGTCAGCAGGCAAAACGCCTGCTGACGAAAATTAGGCAGTTGCCTTATGGCGATGGGCGGGTTTTTTGCCGGGCGTTTTGATTCGCATCGGCTTTTTATCGGGATCACGAATGATCTCCGGCTGAGCCCCTTCCTCCACACAGTTTTTGTGAATGATCACTTTTTGCACCGTATAATCGGTGGGCAAGTCGAACATCAGGCGGGTTAACAATTCTTCCATCACCGAACGAAGACCGCGCGCACCGGTGTTGCGTTTGAGCGTTTTTTCCGCAATGGCACGCAACGCATCCTCGTCAAACGCGAGTTCTACCCCATCCATACCGAGCAAACTGGTGTATTGTTTGAGCAACGCATTTTTCGGCGTACTCAAGATTTTCACCAATGCCTCCGCATCCAGCGGTTGCAATGCCGTTATGACGGGCATACGACCTACCAGCTCAGGAATAAGGCCGAACTTAATCAGGTCGTGCGGAACAACTTGACGGTACATTTCGCCTTGTTCAAAGGCTTTTTTGGACTTGACTTCGTTGCCAAAGCCGAGAGCCCCTGAAGAAGTGCGTTTTTCGACAATTTTTTCAATGCCGTCAAACGCACCGCCAAGAATAAACAAGATGTTACTGGTATCCACTTGAATGAATTCTTGTTGGGGATGTTTGCGGCCGCCGCCGGGAGGAACGTTGGACACCGTGCCTTCCAAAATCTTAAGCAGGGCCTGTTGCACACCTTCCCCGCTCACGTCGCGCGTGATGGAGTGGTTTTCGCTGCGGCGGGCGATCTTGTCAATTTCATCGACGTAAATGATACCGCGCTCGGCGCGTTCGACGTTGCCGTCCGCCGCTTGCAACAAGCGAAGCAAAATGTTCTCCACGTCTTCACCGACGTAGCCTGCTTCGGTAAGCGTGGTGGCATCGGCAATGGCAAAGGGCACGTTCAACGTTTTGGCCAACGTTTGCGCCAACGCGGTTTTACCCACACCGGTGGGGCCGAGCAACAACACATTGCTTTTGCCCAGTTCCACGTCCGTTTCATTGTGCATAAAAATGCGTTTGTAGTGGTTGTAAACAGCAACGGACAAGGCAATTTTGGCATCGTCTTGCCCGATGACATACTCATCCAATGCCGCTTTGATCTCGTGCGGTGTGGGCAACGTGAACGAGTCTTCCGTTACGCTGCGACGGCGGGCAGAAGGCTCGCCCCCCACCAAGATCTCGCTGCACAGTTCAATACACTCATTGCAGATGTAAACGCCGGGGCCGGCCACCAAACGATACACTTCGTCTTGTGCCTTGCCGCAAAAAGAACAGCATATGGTGCGCTCTTCATCGTTTATCGACATAGGGTGTTTCCTTTCTTACAAAAGGGCATTAGGCCCGTTTTTCGATTACTTTATCGACAATGCCGTAACGAACGGCATCTTCCGCCGTCATCCAATTGTCACGGTCGGTATCGCGCTCGATCACGTCTTTGGGTTGGCCCGTCATTTCGGCAAGCAAGGTATTCATACGGTTGCGAATGAACAAAATATGCTCTGCTTGAATTTTGATGTCGCTGGCCTGACCTTTGGCACCGCCGAGGGGTTGATGAATCATAATCTCACTGTTGGGGAGCGCCAAACGTTTGCCTTTGGCACCCGCCGCCAACAAAAACGAACCCATGCTGGCCGCCATACCGATGCAGATGGTGGAAACATCGCATTTGATGAATTGCATCGTATCATAGATAGCCATACCGGCAGAAATGGAACCGCCGGGACTGTTGATATACAGATGAATATCTTTATCGGGGTCTTGGCCTTCCAGATGCGACAGGTGCGCCACCACGAGCGAAGCCGGCGCGTCGTACACTTCGTCCGACAACATAATGATGCGGTCGTTCAGCAAACGCGAAAAAATATCGTAACTGCGTTCGCCGCGACTGGTTTGTTCAACAACATACGGGACTAAACTCATATCGCTTCTTCCTTTCCATCTCTAATATCGGCAATTTTGAAAAACTTAATCGGCTTTTTCGGTTTTCTTTGCTTTGGTGGGTTTCACAGCGCTCGCTTTTACGAGGTCCATGGCTTTGCTCACCGCGAGGTCAGCCGACAGTTCTTTTTCGGGAATGAAGGATTTGATCTTCTCCACATCCATTTTGTATTGCTCGGCATACTCGGCAAAACGGGCTTCGATTTCTTCCGCCGTGGGAACGATGTTTTCGAGTTCGACGATCTTTTCAAGCGCCAAGCGCACTTTTACGGTTTTCTCGGCTTGCTCACGGAAACCGCCGCGGAAACTTTCCATATCCATACCCGTGTATTTCAGGTAGGTTTCAAGGTCAAGGCCTTGGGCTTGCAAACGGTAACCGAAATCGCGAACGCTATCGTCCACACGGTTGTTGTACATGGCTTCGGGGATATCGCCCTTCACGTTGTCCACCAACAAGTTGATGATATCGGTTTCAAACGCTTCGTCGGCAGCCGCATCCTTTTGTTTCTTAAGGTTCGCTTTTACATCGGCTTTTAACTCGTCAAGCGTATCAAACTCGCTGCAATCTTTGGCAAAATCGTCGTTCAGTTCGGGGAGTTCCTTCACTTTGATTTCGTGCAGTTTGCATTTGAATACCGCGGGTTTGCCGGCAAGTTCGGCAGCGTGATATTCTTCAGGGAACGTGACGTTAACATCAAATTCCTCTTCCGGCTTTTTGCCGACGATTTGATCTTCAAAACCGGGGATGAATTGGCCGGAACCAAGCACCAGCGAAAAGTTTTCGGATTTGCCGCCTTCAAAAGCAACATCGTCCACATACCCGTCAAAATCGAACACCACGGTGTCCCCGTTTTGGGCAGCACGATCTTCCACCGTCACCAAACGAGAGTTGCGATCTTGCATCTTGGCAAGCTCGGCGTTGATGTCCGCCTCTTTTACGGAAACCGTTTTCTTCGCGGCTTTCAGGCCTTTGTATTCGGTTACTTCGATCTCGGGCTTCACGGTGATGACCGCCGTAAATTTCAGGCCGTCTTTTCCCACCGAGGTAACGTCAAAATCAATTTTGTCTTCCACGTATTCGTAGCCGGATTCGGTGATCGCCTCTTCCAGCGCCGTAGGATAGATCGCGTTGACGGCGTCTTCATAGAACACACCTTCGCCGTAGATCTTCTCGACGTACGCGCGGGGCGCTTTGCCCTTACGGAAGCCGGGAACGTTGATTTTGCCGATGTTCTTTTTGTACGCAGCGGCAACGGCTTTTTCAAATTCTTCTGCGCCAACCTCGATCTCCAGTTTTACGCGGTTGGTTTCGACCTTGTTTGCATTTTTTAATGCCATGATCAATTGCCTCCTTGGATTTTCTCATCCGATTATTAAAATTCGAATTATTATACCACACTTTTCCTGAGAATGCTACTATTATTTTATATTTTTAAGAAAAAGTGATGTGTAACGGACAAAATCCGAGCGCATCGCCCGAAATTAAGCGGAAAGAGATGCCTTCCCATTCGCCCTGAAAGGCACAACGAATCCCCGCACTGTGCACATGCCCATAATAACAACGAGTGATGTTTTCACGCTTCAACACATCCAACAATTCGGTGCATTCCCGTCCGTCAAAAATAGGGGGATAATGCAAAAACACCACGGGTGTCTTCCCCGTTTGTTTGGCGGCTGCAATGGACATCGACAAGCGCCCTGCCTCGCGCGCCAAAATTTTGGCATTGTCCGGTTCTTCTTCATCGTAGAACCAACCGCGCGTACCGCATACGGCGATATCCCCCACTACCACCGCATCGTTGTGCACGATGCGCAAGGTGTGCAATCCGTTTTCTTCCAAAAACGTGTCCATTTTGCGGCGCGTGGTCCACCAATAATCGTGGTTGCCTTTAAAAATCAATTTTTGCCCCGGCAAATCGTGCAAAAACCGAAAATCGGCCAACGACTCGTTCAGCGACATTCCCCACGAAATGTCACCCGCAATAACCACCGTATCGGTTGGTTTCACCAACGCGCGCCAGTGGGATTCCAGACGTTGCCGATAGTCTGTCCAACCGCGGAACACGTCCATCGGCTTGTCGGTGCTGAGTGAAAGATGCGTGTCGGCTATGGCATACAATGCCACATCATCACATCCTCTCAGCGAACGTGCAACAGGTCATACACGGCCTGTTCCATATCGTCGCGGTCACAACATCCCGTAAACCGCGGTTGCTTGCCCTTAAGGGTGGCAAGGGGTTTGGGAATGGGGCAACCCGTTTTGTCAAACAAGGCATCCACACGGGCAAATTCATCCAACCCGTCACACGGGCCTTGCAACGCTTCCAACACACTGGCGGAGAATTTGTAGGGATTGGCGGTAGACGCAATCACAACAGGTGTGTTATCGCCGCTTTCGCTACGGTATTGGTCATATACACAAATCGCTACGGCCGTATGGGTATCGCACAAATAGCCGTGTTGTTCAAAAATATTGCGGATGGTTTCTTTGGTCGCGGCATCGTCACACCAACCGGCGGCAAACAGATCGGTCACCTTGCCACGAATCTCCTCCGAAACCGTGTAGCATCCGTTTTCAGCCAATTGTTTCATCAACTCAGCCACTTCCACGTCGTTTTCGCCCGACAAATGATACAGCAACCGTTCCAGATTGGACGAAATGAGAATATCCATTGAAGGCGAAACGGTGGTATGGAACGGGCGGTTACGGTCGTATGTACCGGTGGTCAAAAAATCGGTAAGAACGTTGTTGCAATTGGATGCGCAAATAAGTTTAGCGATCGGCACACCCATTTCACGTGCGTAGTAAGCGGCGAGAATGTTGCCAAAATTACCCGTGGGCACTGCCACGTTGATAGCATCGCCCATAGCGATGGTGTTGTTCTTCAGCAAATCGCAATACGCGGAGATATAGTAGACGATCTGCGGTACCAAACGCCCCCAGTTGATGGAGTTTGCCGAAGAGAACTGCATCCCTTGTTCCGCCAAACGCGTGCGCACACGCTCGTCGGTGAAGATGGCCTTTACGCCAGACTGCGCATCATCAAAATTACCGCGAATGGCACACACACCAACGTTATCGCCCTCTTGCGTGGTCATCTGCAATTTCTGCATCGGGCTGACACCGTCTTCGGGATAAAACACCAAAATGCGGGTGTGAGGAGCATCGCGGAAGCCTTCCAGTGCGGCTTTTCCCGTATCGCCGGAAGTGGCTACCAAAATGACGATCTCTTTGCCATCTGCCGTTTTCTTGGCCGAAACGCGCATCAAATGCGGCAAAATCTGCAACGCCATATCTTTGAACGCGCACGTGGGGCCATGCCACAATTCTTGAATATGCACACCGTCTTTGAGCGTATACAACGGCGCGGGTTCACAGGAGCCGAAACGTTCTTCCGTATAGGCCGCGGCGGCACATTCATACACTTCTTCCTGCGTAAAATCGCCGAGAAAACGGGACAACACGGCGGTAGCCCGTTCTACATACGACATACTGACCATTGCCTCAATATCCGCAAAGGACAGTTGCGGCAATGCGCTCGGAACAAAAAGACCGCCCTCTACCGAAATGCCGGCAGCAATGGCCTGAGCGGCGGTTGCTGTTACCGAACGGTCGCGCGTACTGTTATACATCATAACTAACTTCACCTTTTCTGCAAACATCTAATTCCAAACTAATGCAGTATACATTATAAAGGAAGTTACCGCGAAAGTAAAGCCGAATGAAAGAAATTTGCGGCATTTTTATAAAAAACTCGCTCAATTAAGGCATTGGACCACCCTTTTTGCGCCAAATAGTCTGCCAATTGTTCATACACCGCCATTCCTCTCCATTCGGGAGGCAATACCGTGCCGTCCAAATCGCCCCCGAGCGCCACCGTGTTTTCGCCGCCCAGCGACAAAAAATGTTCCGCATGCCTGCGCACACATTCGAAAGAAGATTCCCCCAAATGGTCTTTGCAAAAACAAAGCCCCACCAAACCGCCGCGCTGCATCACTTCTTGAAATTGACGATTGGTTAAGTTGCGGCGGTGAGGATGCACCGCCGCCGATAACGAATGACCGGCCATAAACGGTTTGGTTGCAAGAGAAGCCACATCCCAGAAACCCGCCTCGTTCAAATGTGATACGTCCACCACGATCCCCGCGCTTTCTAAGGCGGGAAGTGCCTCTTTACCAAACGGTTTTAGGCCTTTACTTTTATCGCAGTCGCACCCGTATCCCCATTCGTTTTCACCGTTCCACGTTAACGTCATCACACGCACACCAAGCGCGGCCAGATCATATATACGGCTGATCTTACCGCCGATTGCCGCGCCGTTTTCCACCGCCAGAATACCGACACACGCATCCCCGTTACACGCATTTTCAAAGTCGTCTTTATCGCTCACCAGGGTAATGTCGGACTTATGAGCAGCCGCCTCGGCTTTGGCAAATTCCAACACGTTGCGGCAAAAGGGAAACGCTCTCTCCCCTTGCAAAGAATCGGGCACCCAAACGGCAAAGACCTGACACCAAGGGGCGTAGCGCCGCCCTCGTGTCAGGTCTATGTGTAGCGGATTTACATGTAAAGAAAACCCATTGCGGTAAGCTTCATACAGGGTATCGCAATGGAGATCGAATAAGGACACAAAAACCACCTCAAAATGCATTTTGCAGGTGTTGTATCTCCTGTGCGAGCATCGGTTTTTCCGCGGTGGCGGTCACCTCCACCACGTCAAAACGAAGAGGCATTTCCGTCGGGTATTGTTGGAGATACAACATCGCGGTGGCGCGGATACGTTGCTGTTTGGCAGACGTAACCGCTTCACGCGGCAAATACAAAGCATCGCCTTGCCGCGTTTTTACTTCCACGAATATAATATACTCACCATCGGTAGCAATTATGTCGATCTCACCCAAACGGCATCGGTAGTTTGCCGCCAACAAATCGTACCCTTTCTCTCGTAAAAAGCGAGCCGCCAACACTTCGCCGGCGGCACCTTTGGACAAAGAGGGCATCTCCTCACCTCTTAATGCATCTTTTTCAGAAAACTCATCCGATGTTCGGGACACGGGCCGTGCGCGCGCAAACATTCGTAATGCAGAGCCGTACCGTAACCTTTGTGTTTTGCAAACGCATATTGCGGATAGCGTTTATCCAGTTCCATTAAATAGCGGTCACGGCTCACTTTTGCCAACACGGAAGCGGCGCCAATGGACGCTGAAAGCGCATCGCCTTTGATCACATAACGTGCCGGGACGGCAAGTTGCGGCGGAACACGGTTTCCGTCAACAAGTGTCAAATCGGGTTTTACACAAAGACCTTCCACCGCACGCGTCATCGCCAAAAACGTGGCTTGTAAAATATTCAGCTCTTCAATTTCCTCTACCGAAGCAGAGGCAATGCTATACGAAAGTGCCGTTTCGCATATTCTGTCAAACAACTGTTCGCGCTTACGTTCGGTGAGCTTTTTGGAATCGTTGAGTCCTTCGGGGATGTTTCCCTCTTCAAACACCACCGCGGCCGCGAACACCGGCCCTGCCAAAGGACCTCTTCCCGCTTCATCCACACCGCACAACAACGAAAAGCCTTCGCTGCGAAGCGCAGAATCGTATTCACAGTTCGTCATACAAACTCCCCCAACGGTCAAGCGGCGCAATGCGAAACACCGCTTTTCCCAGCACATTGTCGCACGGCACACATCCAAACGTGCGACTGTCGAGAGAGCACCCGTTCATACGGTTGTCCCCCATCACGAAGATGTATCCTTCCGGCACCGTAACGGGACCATCCATACTTTCGGTTGCCGTGGGTACGTGAATATACGTTTCGTCCAGCGTTTCGCCGTTGCGTAGCACGCCGCCCCACTCGGTTATCTCAATGGTATCCCCCGCCAGGCCGATGATGCGTTTGATAAGCGGTTCCGTTCCCTCTTTTAAATTGAGAACCACAATATCCTCATAGGCCGGAGTATACGGCAAACGCGATAAAATAAGCCGTTCCCCGTTGTGTAAAGTGGTTTCCATAGAAGTGCCGTCCACACTCACCAGGCGGAATAAAAACGCAAAAATGAGCACAATCGCCACGAAAGCGGCAGTGATTGCTTCTGCCCATTCCAAAATGCTTTGAAAAACGGATTTGACCGTTTCGGATTTTTGCATATCGCTTATCCTCCTATACGATCCAACGTGATTCTGCCGAGTTTGCCGCCGCGGTATTCGTCCAGCAACATCACCGAGGCGCGCAACGTATCGATCTCACCGCCCGAAATGAGCATACCGCGTTTACGGCCGATGAGTTGTAACAACTCCCACGCATCATCAGGCAGGTCATCTTCCAGTTTGTAACGCGCACGCAAAAGCGGTTCGTAATCCACCATCAACACCTTTAGCAGTTCGAAAGCCAATTCCTCACTGTCAAGCACCTCATCGCGGATAGCACCCGTAAAAGCCAATTTGGCGGCAACGGTTTGGTCCTCAAATTTCGGCCACAAAACGCCGGGGGTATCAAGCAGTTGCACACCGCCCTCCACCAAAAACCATTTTTGGTCGCGCGTAACACCGGGGCGATCTTCCACTTTGGCTTTGGCACCCTTGGTCAGGCGGTTGATAAGGGATGATTTCCCCGAATTGGGGATGCCCACCACCAACGCACGAATGGGACGGCCCTCCATCCCTTTTTGCGCCCATTGTTCGATCTTATCTTTCAGCACCTCACGCATCGCGGGCACAATTTTGGACACGCCGTTGCCGTTTTTACAGTCAAGCGTGATGGTCGCATACCCTTGACGGCGAAATTCCGAAAGCCACGCGGCGGTGGCTTTTTCATCGGCAATGTCGGCCTTGTTTAAAATGAGCAACCGCGGTTTTTTGGCAAGCAACTCGTCTAAATCAGGGTTGCGGCTGCTTTGCGGAATACGGGCATCCACCACCTCAACCACCATATCGATGAGCGGCAACACTTGTGCCATGCGGCGGCGAGTGCGCGTCATATGTCCGGGAAACCATTGTATCGATTGTTGCATCGTATCGTCCTCAACTATTCAACAGTATGCTATCAGTATACAACAAAAAAGGAGAAAAACCAACGGTTTTTCTCCTTTTTTTGCAAATTTCTTACTTAATGAGTTCCTTAACCTTGGCAGCTTTACCCACGCGGTCACGCAGATAGTACAATTTGCTGCGGCGCACTTTACCGTGACGCACCACGGAAACCGCAGCAACGTTGGGAGAGTGCAAGGGGAACACACGTTCCACACCGACACCGTAGGAAACACGGCGCACCGTGAAGGTTTCGGCCACGCCACTGCCTTTCTTGGCAATAACGGTGCCTTCGAACGCCTGAATACGCTCACGGTCACCTTCGCGGATTTTCACGTCAACGCGAATGGTATCACCGATCTCAAACTGAGGGGCGTTGTCTTTCATACTGTCGGCTGCAATCAATTTCAAAGCATCCATGGATATTTTCCTCCTTATTTTTTCAGGCGTTCATGTCTACTTACGACAGAGGACTACCCGCTTTAATGTCCTGCTGAATGCGCACGGCATTAATCCCCATTTACCGAAAACCGATAAACGGCACACAGATACTGGTATAGTATAATACGCTGTTTGCAAAAATGCAAGTACTTTTTTCGGAAAATTCTGTTTTTTTACAAAAAGGGATGACCCGCTTTGTCCAACACCGCTAAGCGGCGCACAAAGCACGGCATTTCTTCGCGTTTTAAGAAGGTGCGCAGCGCTTCCACTACAAGCGAAGGGTTGATCGAATCGGTGCTGTTGCACGGTAACGTGAGTTGCCACACGGTACCGTCCTCGCCTTCTTGAAGCGAAGATGCCGAACCGGACAACACAGGGACCAAATCGACTTCCTTCATCGTTTTTTTCTTGGTGCGTTTTTGCACGGTTATCGTGGGGCTTGCCAAAAAGGATTCTACCTCACCGCGTGTGCATCCTACCCGAAGTTCATACACCGCACGGTCTACTTCGCCCGCTTTCTTGACAGCAATCGCCGCCGAAAGAACGCGCAGTCCCTGTGGCATAACCGCATCCAAACGGCGCACCAATTCGTCCATATCGTAGGCTTCGTTTAAACGCACGTCCATCGTTTCGCGTTCGCCCTCAAAACCAAGTGATAACGGGGCGGCAAAGGTCACGTACGGGTGTTTGTTGAACCCCTCCGTATACCAAATGGGCAGCTCCGCGCGGCGCAGAGCACGAATCATCGTGCGGTTGAGGTCTAGGTGCGAAATGTAGCGCGCGCGGCCGCTTTTCGAAAAGGTAATGCGCACGGTGGTGAAATCTTTAACGTCGTTCAACGCACAGACCTCCTTTAAAGCAAGTGGCACCGCAATGCGAACATTGTTGACGGCAGTTTGGGGTGGTGACACTTTGATGTGCACGGCGGTTTTCTTCTATCAGGAACGATTTGCTCACACCGTAATCCAGGTGATCCCACGGGAAAACCTCGTCGTACTCACGACGGCGGCATGCATAAAAATCGGGATCCAACCCCACCGATTTGAAAATATCCATCCACCCGTCAAAATCAAAATGTTCCGACCACGCATCCAAATGAAAACCGCGTCGAAAGGCTTCCAGCAACGCTTGGGACAACCGACGGTCGCCACGCGCCAACACCGCTTCCAAATACGAGGTTTTGGCATCGTGCCAACTGAGAGAGATTTTTTTGGTGGTGACAGAGGCAACCAAATGACGTTGTTTTTCCTCTAACTCGGCCATCGTGTCCTGCGGTTCCCATTGGAACGGCGTGAACGGTTTGGGCACAAAACAAGAAGCGCTGATCGACACATTGACCGATTTGCCCTTCGGTTTGTCCGGATTTTGGTAGTAACAGTTGACGATTTTTTGACCCAGTGCGGCAATGCCCGCAATATCCTCCAACGTTTCGGTGGGCAAACCTGTCATAAAATACAGTTTGACCGATGTCCACCCGCCGCGAAAGGCACGGGTGGCGGTTTCCAAAATTTCCTCTTCGGTCAAGTTTTTGTTGATGGCATCGCGCAGACGTTGCGTTCCCGCTTCAGGCGCAAAGGTAAGCCCACTGCGGCGCAACACGTTTAAACGATTGGCCAGTTCTTCGGAAAAGCCGTCTACACGCAACGACGGAACGGTGATGTTGGTTTTTTTGTCTTCCGCCCAGTCGAGCAAACGGGTAAGCAACTCTTCCAGTTTGGTATAGTCACTGGTGGAAAGCGAAGTGAGTGAAAACTCCTCGTACCCACTGCTTTCGCACAGGGCACGGCTTTGTTTGTCAATGGTATCGATGGATTTTTCACGCACAGGGCGATAGATAAAGCCCGCTTGACAAAAACGGCAGCCGCGGATACAGCCACGGAAGATCTCGGTCATTGCGCGGTCGTGCACAATATCGATAAACGGCACGACGAACGAATCGGGATAATACATCGAATCCAAGTCTTTCACGATGCGCTTGCGTATGGTGGGGCGCACCCCCTCTTTTGGGATGATGGCGTTTACACGCCCGTCTTCGTGATAGGTTACCTCGTAAAGCGACGGCACGTATACACCGTCAATTTCGGCGGCGGCGCGCAAGAATTTTTCCTTGTTATAGCCATTTTTCTTGTGCTCGCGGTACAGTTCCATCAATTCGAGGTTCATCTCCTCGCCTTCGCCGAGCAAGAAGATGTCGAAGAAATCGGCAAGCGGTTCGGGGTTGCACGTGCAAGGACCACCCGCTACCACCAACGGCATATCGTCACCGCGATCGGTCGCGAGCAACGGAATACCTGCCAGATCGAGCATATTAAGGATGGTGGTATAGCACATTTCGTATTGCAAGGTGAACCCCACAAAATCGAACTCGCGCAACGGATCGCGGCTTTCAAGCGCGAACAGGGGAACGTGGTTTTCACGCATCAACATTTCCATATCGGTATCAGGCGCGAACACACGCTCGCACCAAAAATCGTCTACGGCGTTTTTAAGGCCGTATAGGATCTTCATACCCAGGTGGGACATCCCCACTTCATACAAATCGGGAAAGCAAAAAGCGAACCGCACGTTCACCTTGCTTTTGTCTTTCACCACACTGCCAAGTTCGCCGCCGGTATACCGTGCCGGTTTTTGCACACGGTCGAATAGCTGTTCCAATGTTAACGCCATGAGTACCCTCCGCTAAAAATCGTTGGTATCATTGTAACAAACCGTGCGCTTTTTTTCAATGTTTCTCTTTAAAAATCAACAGTAAAATTAAATAAACCGACAATATTACCAACGAAACGTTGCCTCCGCTTTCCAAAAGCAAATAAAAGCCGAGTGCCGTGAGAGGCAACAACACCATTGCCGAAAGAAAACGCACGACCGTGTGTGCCGTCTTTTCGGGCAACCGCAAACACAACAGTCGATAAATGCCTTCCCCTCCATCCAGCCCTTCGACAGGTAACAGATTAAACAATCCCAGCGCAAGATGTATCCACACTCCGTCACCGCCGCCGTGAAGAGCATATAACAACGCCGCACACACCACGTTGGTAAGGGGGCCCGAAAAGGACACCGCCGCCTGTGCTTTGTAGCTTGTGTAGGCATTTGATTTGCGTTCTACACGAACGCCAAAAGCACCAAAACAAACACAGGCGGGAACATCATGTGTCAACAACATCACAGCAAAATGACCGCACTCGTGTAAAAACGAGGCGGCCAAGCATTGCAACGTGAAACTTTCGTCCCCCACCGATAACATCAGGATGACCATAGCAGGAAACCAAAACCCGATACGTACCGGTATGTTCCAGACAGTAAACGTTATCATACAAATTCCAAATTTTGCCACCGTTCCATCAATGCCGCGCCCAACGCATCGTCTTGTATGGCAGTATGAAACCGGTCCCGTAACTGCTCAAAGGTATTGCCGCCGACAAACCGAAGTGTCAGTGCCGCCAACACCGCAACGGCGCAGACCGCACATTGCGCGGCGAGCACCCCGAAACGGCTTTCTTTTCCTTTCATAACCATCCTCCGTTTTACACAATGATACAAATCAGGCCGTTACACCCATCGTTGATGATGCGCTCTACCGTTTCTTTCAGGCGCATACGGGCATCGCTTGGCATACGGTAAAGTTTATTGTGAAGGCCTTCGTTGACAAGCCCGTAAAGCGAGGTTCCGAAAATATTGGATTGCCAAATTTGCGTGGGGTCTTCCTCAAATTCGCGCAACAAATAGTTGACCAATTCTTCCGACTGTTTTTCCGACCCGACAATGGGCGATACTTCGGTGGTAATATCCGCTTTCATAATGTGCATGGACGGCGCACTGGCGCGCAAACGCACACCGTAACGGCCGCTTTGGCGAATGATCTGCGGTTCTTCCAGTGACATTTCTTCGAGTGTCGGCATCACGATGCCGTAACCCGTTGCCTCCGCTTGTTCCAAGGCGG
Source organism: Acutalibacteraceae bacterium (assembly GCA_045603285.1). GTDB lineage: Bacteria > Bacillota > Clostridia > Oscillospirales > Acutalibacteraceae > RGIG3009. Next base: position 18,304 of record JAZULW010000124.1, read on the forward strand.
CACGTACTTTTTCGTAACGGCGGCAAGTGGCGGCCATATCGGTCATACACGCCATCAACTCGCCTTCGTTGGCCACAGGCACGCCCGTGGTTTCGCTGATGATCTCGTAAAATAAATCGGGTTTTACCGACAAGGTGAGAACACCGCTCCCGTTGCCGAGAGAAACGTTGCGCACGGCCGCGTGTTCCAAATATTCACACGTTGCCAATTGCTCGCACATAGCGGTGAGTTCGCGCACCTTTTCCACTTTGGAGGCACCGTCACGCACGGCCTCCACAATCGCTTGACGAAGCGGATGTTCACGATCCAGGCGCATCACCCACGACGGCAAGGAAATGCCGATCTCACGGACAGGAAATTCGAACAAGATTTCTTCCAAAATGGCACGAATCTCTTCTTCTTCGATGGCCAAACAGTTGACAGGGCATACCGGCACACCGTAGCGCACGCCAAGTTGGGCACACAATGCGGCGGTTTCTTCGCTTTCGGGATGGGTGGTGTTAAGGAGCACCGCAAACGGTTTGTGTAACGCTTTCAATTCACGGATAACACGCTCTTCCGCCTCGGCGTATTCGTCGCGCGGGATTTCGGTGATACTGCCGTCGGTGGTGATGACTAACCCAATGGTAGAATGCTCAGCAATGACCTTTTGCGTGCCCACTTCCGCCGCCATATTGAACGGGATCTCCTCGTCATACCACGGCGTTTTTACCATGCGGGGCGCGTTCTCTTCGATGTACCCCAGTGCCGACGGAACTACGTACCCCACGCAGTCGATCATCCGCACTTTCATATCCGCCGCGCCGCCCACACGAACGTTCACCGCTTGTTCGGGGATAAATTTGGGTTCGGTCGTCATAATGGTACGACCTGCCGACGATTGCGGCAACTCATCGGTCGCTCTCTCACGGCTATATTCTTCTTCAATGTTGGGCAGCACCAAGGTGTTCATAAACCGTTTGATAAACGTGGATTTCCCCGTACGGACAGGCCCCACCACACCAATATAAATATCCCCGTTGGTACGTGTGGCAATGTCCTCATATATCGTTTTATCAGTTGTCATAGCGCATCCTCCACTCACGTCATTTCGTTTGCTATATGCGTATGCGCACGCCCCACAATTTATGACTTGCATAAGCAAAACCACTATGATATTATATTGCCATCATCGTTATACGGTTAGGAGGACTTTCCGTGAAGAAGTTTTGTGTTTTTCTTTCAATACTGACGCTTACGTTTATCCTGTTCGGTTGTGAAAATTCCGTTTCGGGCGATATCGTTACCACAACCACCCAAACAACGACTGCTGCAACGACAATTACCACCACGTTGCTCACCACGACCACGCAAACGGAAGAGAACGTTTCTTTCGATCTCTCCACATCCGATACGGGGGAAAGCACCGCTTCCACCGAGAATGACACAGCCGTTTCTGCAAGCACTGCCAAAACCACCACGCTCCGCAAAACGACCACCACTCGTACGACCAGAACCACGGTCAAAACGACAGAAACAACGGAATCGTTCCCCGCGTATTATATTACGACCACGTCAACCACGTCGACCACCCTTCCGACAACAACTACCACCACCGTTTGGGACACGACGTCTTCTCGGCACGTTCATCGCTTTTCTTTGGCGACTTGCACCACGCCACCTAC
>JAZULW010000125.1:0-10065 GCA_045603285.1 Acutalibacteraceae bacterium
AGCGGTCAGCCAATTTGATGATGATCACGCGGACGTCTTGCGACATCGCCAGCAACATTTTTCGCACGTTTTCCGCTTGTTGTTCTTCCTTTGTGGAAAAAGGCATTTTGGTAATTTTGGTAACACCGTCCACGAGTTGTGCCACCGAAGAACCAAACTCTCGCTCAATGTCCGAAAGTTCCAGTGGGGTATCTTCCACCACGTCGTGCAACACGGCGGCAATGATGGTTTCGGTATCCATGCCGAGCCCTGCCAAAATAGCCGCCACACGCAAGGGGTGACAAACATAATCGTCTCCCGAATAGCGTTTTTGACCAGCATGCGCTTCACACGCAACCGCAATTGCACGGTCAATGAGTGCAATATCATAGGTCTTTTCGCTTTTCAGCAAACTCTCTCGCAAACTGGCGGCCGCTTGTTCACACGTCATACTGGCTTCGTAAACACTCACATTCGCCCCTCCCTTTCCTGTAAAAATCGCGCCGTCGGCGTGGCAAAAAGATCGGCTTTTTCCGCCGTTTCGTTCACGATGATACGCATCGCACGGCCGTATTGCCGAACCGCAATGACATTGGCTTCTTGTAACAGTTGTATACACACGTACACGTCCAAATACGTCGCACCCGAAGATTTTACTGCGTGGTGTAACGCTTCCATATCTCCCTCAAAGGGCGCTCTTTTCAAAAAGCGGTAAAGCGCCACCGCCATCTCGCGCGGGGGAAGAGCCACCTGCGGCACCGTTTCATCACGGCGCACAATGGCATCGTGTATCGCGGCCGCCGCCAATAATTCTTCTTGGTCGGTATCGCTATAACGCATATCTTTGATGATGACCGATACGGTGACATTGCCGCGGTATTCGTTTTTATCGAGCGTTACGGCCAAATTGACCGTATCCCCCACAACAAAGGGGAACTCGTCTGCCTGCGTAGAGAATTTCATCGCCGTCAGCACACCGCCGTCACGCGAAAGCGTGAGGCGCACGTGTTTGCCGCCGCCCACGGAATCTATCTTTTCCAAGCGCATACCGTATAATCCAAACACAGGCATCGGGTTGCCCGCGCCAAACGGTTCCATCACCGACAAGCAATCCAAAAGGTCGGTCGTGATCTGTGACGGACGCAACCGACAATCCAGCACCAATTCTTCCACAGGCATCGTGGGGTACTGCGCGGCGGCATAGGCATTGATGCGCGCGGAAAACTCCCCCAGACGCGCGGCCTCCACCGTCACACCCGCGGCTTGTTCGTGCCCACCGAAGCCCAGCAAGCAATCGTCACATGCACACAAGGCCTCGTACAACGAAAAACCCTTTACGCTGCGACCCGAGCCACGGGCAATGCCGTCTTTATACGAAAGAACCAACGCGGGTTTTCCGTAACGTTCCAACAACCGCGCCGCAATGATGCCGAGCACACCGTGGTGCCATCCTTCGCCCCATACGACCAACACACGTTGTGCCAACCGCTTAGGTTCGGCATTCAACTGATGCAGTACTTGTTCCAAAATTTCGCCTTCCACCGCTTGCCGTTTCGCGTTTAATTCGTGTATCTCGCTTGCAAGCGCACGGGTTTCTTCGTTGTCGTCACCAAGCAACAGTTCGGCAGCCTTGGTCGGATCGCCCATACGGCCCGCGGCATTGATGCGCGGTGCCAGCGTGAACGCAACGGTAGAAGCGGTTTGCGGACGGTCTGCCGCACCGGCAACCTGCCGCAATGCTTGAAGCCCCGCACGCGTTCTCTGTGCGATGCGTTCCAACCCACGGCGAACCAACACGCGGTTGTCGTCCCGAAGCGGCATTACGTCTGCCAACGTACCGAGGGCAACCAAGTCGGCAAACCGGTCAAGCACCAAGTCGGCATCGCCTTCCAAAGCGCACAACAACTGAAATGCCACGCCCACACCGGCGAAGTCTTTGAATTCACTGGGGCAATCAGCACGGTGCGGATTCACCACCGCCACCGCGTCGGGCAACACAGAAGGCGGCATGTGATGGTCGGTCACCACCACGTCCATCCCGAGTTGAGCGGCATACGCGATTTCTTCCACCGCGGCTATGCCGTTGTCTACCGTGATGATGAGTTGCACGCCGCGCGCCGCCATTCGTTCCACCGTATGGCGGTGTAGTCCGTAGCCGTCCCCTTCGCGGTGAGGCAACAGATAGTCCACGCGTGCCCCTTTCAATTTGAGATAAGAATACAAAAGCACCGTGGCGGTAACGCCATCTGCATCGTAATCGCCATATACCAGTATGCTTTCGCCGTTATCCATCGCACGTTGGATGCGCTCCACCGCCACGTCCATATCGGCAAATACATACGGATCACTGTTCAATTCTTCGCCGTTTAAAAAATGCATGGCGCTTGCGGTATCCGTAATGCCACGTCCGGTAAGCAACAAACACAACACGGGGTCAAGCCCGCATTCTTCCGAAAGCGAGCCGGCGATCTCTTTATTCAGCGAAAGAAACGTCCAACGTTTATAACTCATACAGAGAAAACCTTTCAAGCACATATAATCAGTTTATTATAACATTCCTTGATGAATTGTTCAACAAAATTCTCGTTTTTGTGTCGCATAGTTTCTGCCGTTTGTTGCATATAGTGTGAAGAAAGGTGTGAACTGTTATGAACAACGAATTGAAGTCTCGTATGGCACAGTACGAACAAGAACTGTTGCGTATGCGTTCCAAAGGCAACCCGAAGCCTCCCGCCGCCGCTCCCTCGCCCGCACCGCCTACGCCGCCACCGCCCGTTTCCCCTTCTTCTACTTTGGCGGTGCGGGTTGTCAGTGCCGAAAACGGCATGCCCATTACGGGCGCCATTGTGACCATCGACCGACGCACAGGTGGCGGAAAAGAGCCCATCGCTGTACGGTTTACCGATAAAAACGGTGACATTGCCGCGTTGACGGTCGCGGCGGAGCAACCAAACACGGTGTATGACCTCACCGTAGCCGCTTCGGGATTTTTCCGCCAAACTGATACGGGAATCGTAGCCGACGGTACACCCATTCGCCGCGAGATACGCCTGCTCCCCTTACCTGAACTGTAAAAGGAGAGAACACCCATGAACATCGCTTACATTAAAGACTTGCAACGGCGCTTGCGTTTCCTTTCTCATATGGATGACCGCTTCCTGTCGGTTACCGTTGACGGCGTTTACGGACCGAACACGGCCTCCGCTGTGCGCGCATTTCAACAAGCGGTAGGTCTTTCGGCAAGCGGGACAGCCGATGATGCAACCGTTCGTGCTCTGGAAGAACTGTATAACGACTACGCGCAACTGACCGCCGACCCGCGCGCCATCTGCCCGTTCCCGTCACCGTATTTTGTCATGCGCGAGGGAGAAAGCAGTACCGCGGTATGGATTTTGCAAGCCATGCTTGCGGAAATATGCGCATCCTACACCACACCAAAAGCGCCCACACCCAACGGCGTATTTGACGATGCTACCCGCTTGTGTGTGAAGCACTGGCAAGCCGTATTGGGGTTGCCCGAAAACGGAGAAGTGGACCGCTTTTGTTGGGATAGTTTGGCCGACGTGTATAATATGAGGTTATTGTGAAACCGACACGTTTTGTTAAAAATACGGTGATCTTGACGGTCACATCCCTCATTTTACGCACGGTGGGAATCGTATTTCGCATTTATCTGTCGGGGAAAATCGGGTCCGAGGGTATGGGCCTGTATCAGTTGGTGATATCCGTTTACGTGTTGGCTTCCACATTTGCCACTTCGGGCATCTCGGTCGCCGTCACACGCTTGGTGGCAGACGAACTGGTACGGGGAACGGCGCATTCGGTACGTCACGTACTGCGGCGTTCACTGCTGTTGGGGGGATTGCTCGGCCTTGTTTCGGCGCTGTTATTTTTCTTCGGCGCGGACTATATCGGCGCACGATTCGTGGACGATATACGCGCGATACCCGCCCTCAAAATGATGGCGTTTTCCCTGCCGTCGATGGGAATCTCCGCGTGCCTAAAAGGGTATTTTTCCGCGCGACGCAAGGTGAATTATCCCGCCATTTCACAGTTGTTGGAACAAGCCGTACGCATCGGGCTTATCTTCTTTATTTTCTATCGTTTTACGGCATTGGGGCTTGAAAAAGCGTGCTTAGCGGTTATGTTTGGCGACACGGTAGCGGAATGGCTCTCTTGCTTGTTTGTTGCGGTGAGCTACCGGCGCGACCGCCGCACGTTGCAACGGGAAATACCGCACACTCATACCGCACAAAAGCGCCCTTCCGTGGTACGACAACTACTCACCATTGCCGCCCCCATCACCGCAGGTCGCTACCTCAACAGTGTGTTGCGAACGGTGGAAACGATATTGGTGCCGTCCCGTATTGCGCAGTTCTGTGGCTCGCGGGAATCGGCGCTTTCACAGTTTGGCGCCTTAAAAGGGATGGCGTTGCCGCTGATTTTCTTCCCCGCTTCCTTCCTATCGGCGATGTCTTCTCTGCTCATTCCCGAACTTTCTTCCGCCGCCGTGCGCGACGACCGCGACGGCATTCGCCGTATGACGGAAAAATCGCTGCAAGTGACCCTCGGTGCTTCCATCTTGATCGCGGCGGTATTTACGGTTTTTGCTGAAGAACTTGGTCTATTGTTTTATAACAGCCGTGAGGTGGGGGTATATTTGCGCGTGCTGGCGCCGCTTACTCCCATTATGTATGCCGAAAGTATTGTCGACGGCATGCTGAAAGGCTTGAATCAACAAATGCGCTCGCTCACGTACAGTGTGACCGATTCTGCCGTGCGCATCGTGTTGATATGGGCCATTGTGCCGCGGCAAGGCATGGGCGGATTTTTGTTTATTATGGTAATCAGCAACTTGCTTACCTCGTTTTTAAATCTCGGCCGTCTTCTGACCGTCACGGCTTTGAGACCAAACTGGGGGCAAACGGTGATAAAACCGCTGCTCGCAGCCGTCATCGCTTCGGCAGGGGCCCTTATGCTCACGTCTTGTTTAAGCAAAACCGCGCTGCCGACACTTGCCGTAACCGGCATCGGCATAGGGGGCTTGTGTATCTTCTACGGATTTTTGACCTATGCGTTTGGTTGCGCAATTCCTCTTGACATCCTGCGCAAAAAGGGGTATGATAGGTGAGCACCCGCCGCTGTGGTGGAATCGGCAGACACAAGGGACTTAAAATCCCTCGGGGGCAACTCCGTACCGGTTCAAGTCCGGTCAGCGGCACCAAAGCATTCAAACCCGAACCTTTTACCGATTGGTGAAACGTTCGGGTTTGTTGTTTTCTTAAAAGATGTTAAATAGCCTTTGTTTGTGGCAGTACAGAGTGTTTTGTTCTGTACTGCCACTTCTTCGTTTCAATGAATTTCACACATAAAGGAGATTTTGAAATGAAGACTAAAAAAGCATCTAAAACTAATACAAGATCAAGAATCATTTTCTTTGCTATCGCACTTACATATAACCTACTGCTTGGCTTGTATCTGAAAGACTTTCTTGTGCTTTCACCTATACTGTTGACGTTCTATTTGCTATCAGCATTGCCGACCTTATTTTTCGTCCTGAAAATACGGTCAACACCTATGCGGGCGGTCGTGCTTATTGTCCTTTTTTAGTAATGGCAATGAGCATAGTTTGTTCTGTTTCTTGCCGCAGACTTCTTCCGTTGTTGACTTTTATTGTAACGGCTATTGAAATGATGTACTTTGGTGTTGTCGACAATAGTTCCGGCAAAGACAAACCGCCTATGAAAATCACCGTTGTGATTGATCAGCATACGAAAAAAACGAAGTATCTCTTTTGCTACCGCCTGATACCGTCATCGTTCTTTTGACAGAACCCGCAAACGAGTATCCTCTGAAAAACGGCAAGACCACGTATTATGTTTGCCAAGGACACCGTTGTTTGCCGCCGACCAACAATTTGAATGAATGCATCCCTTTTAGCTAACACTAGAAAAAGAAAAGGAGGGATGGATATGGGCGAAAACAAAACGAGCAAGAAAACCGAAACTTCAAAGGGACTGACAAAACCCGGCAATATCAAGGGAAAAATTGAAGTATCCGATACTCGTGAACGCCGAGACGGCCCCGGCGGAAATTGAAACCGATGTGTTGATAAGGAGGTCATCATACCATGTTCAAACACGAAAAGATGCTTTTTCATCCCGTGGAGGTAGAAAAAGCCAATCCGCAATATGCGGCTCTTTTGCAGGAACAACTTGGTGGCGGTAACGGTGAACTGAAAGCGGCTATGCAGTATATGTCGCAAAGTTTTCGCATCAAAGACCCCGAGATAAAAGATCTGTTTTTGGATATCGCCGCAGAAGAATTGGGACACATGGAAATGGTTGCGCAAACCATCAACCTGTTAAACGGGCACGATGTTGACGCAACGCAGGTGTCATCAGGAGAAATCCAGTCGCACGTGATTCTCGGTCTGAATCCCGGACTGATCAATGCTTCCGGTTACTCTTGGACCGCGGATTACGTTACAGTTACGGGAGATTTGTGTGCCGACCTTTTGAGCAACATCGCATCCGAACAGCGCGCAAAAGTAGTATACGAATATCTGTATCGCCAGATCGAAGACAAAAAGGTGCGTGAGACCATTGATTTTTTGTTGAACCGAGAGGAAGCGCACAATCAACTGTTCCGCGACGCCTTTAATAAGGTTCAACAGTCCGGCTCCAACCGCGATTTTGGAACCACGCAAGCGGCGAAAATGTATTTTTCCATGTCAGATCCCGGCCCCAATGCCTTTGCGAACGGCGAAACAAAGCCCGTTTCTTTCAACAAATAAAAGGAAACAACCTCGCAGCAGTTGATTTTACAACTCGGCGAGGTTGTTTCTTTGAGCACGATGTATTTTTTGTTGATACGGTTTCAGGGGGACGGACAGCCGAACAACCACACGCGGTTACACATAAACGATAGCAATCGACATAACAGGCGGCGAAAGTATGAAACAAGATATCGCACTATGGCAGTTCGGCGGGTTTTCGTTGACTGCACTTTTTGTTCACCACTGTGTATCATCGGTAGCAGGGTTATTGATCAACTCCCCCGCTTCCGTGAAACGGGAACCATGGCAAGGGCAATCCCACGAATGTTCGGCAGGGTTATATTTGAGAGCACAACCAAGGTGCGGGCAACGTGGTGCCGTAGGTGTCAAAAGCCCCACCATCGATTCGAAGGCGTTGACGGCAAGCTGAGGGTGCAACATGCTGCGCGACGGCGCAAAAACCTCGGCATACGGGTTGCTCTTTCCGCGCACCAAATCGCACAAGATACCCGCCGCCACCATCGCGGAGGTCATTCCCCATTTGTTAAACCCCGTGGCCACAAACAAATCGGATGTACGGTTGGAATACGGCCCAATGTACGGAACGCGGTCCAACGTCATACAGTCCTGTGTGGCCCAACGCCCCACGATGGTTGCGTGGGGATAATACGTTTTTGCAACCCTTTCCAGTTCTTGCCAACAACCGCCCGACTTTCCTGTGCGGTGTCCTCCGCCGCCAAGCAACAACAAACGGCCGTAATGGCGAAAAGAAAGCCCGGTATCCGCTTCGTCCACATACATTCCGTCCACTTGCGGCGCGCCTTCCAACGCCAATACGTAAGACCGATGTTGATACAGTTTCAAAAAGTAACCGCCGTGTTTATTGATCATAGGAAAATGCGTCGCGATGATCATTTTTTTGCACTGGATCTCCCCACGGGGTGTTACTGCCTTGTGAGGTGATACCTCTACCACTTTGGTGTTTTCATAAACGAGCAAATCTTTTGCCAGTTGGTAAGCAAATTTCAAGGGGTGAAACTGTGCTTGTCCCTCCACGCGCACCGCACCCGCAACGGAAAACGGGAGCTGAGGTGCATCCGAAAACGCCGCTTTTGCCCCCAACCGATTCAGCGCCTTGATTTCACGCGCTATTTTATTGCGGTCGTCCAATGAATAGACATACGAATCTTGTTTCTCATAATCGCAGTCCATCTCACGGCAAAGACGGGCATACCTCTCCCCTGCGCGGCAGTTCGCCTGCAAATACAACCGTGCCTTTTCTTCTCCATAGCGTTTTATCAATTTGTCGTATACGAGCCCGTGACCAAGTGTGATTTTGGCGGTTGTGTTTTGGGTAATACCGTTGCATAGCCGATCGGCCTCTGCCAACACGCACTCCACGCCCGCATTTTTCAGCATATGCGCACACAATATCCCCGTTATGCCACCGCCAATTATCAACACATCCGTATGGATGTTGTTTTCAAGCGATGCAAACCGCTTCGGTTCCCCATGCGTTGTCCAAACAGATTTCATACGTATTCCACCCCATATTCTCGGTTCTATACGTAGTATGAGCACCCGTACAACGCACACACCTGTCAATTTTTGTATGCATAAGAGAGCGCACCGTTGATTGGAAACAAACAAAAAAACAGCCCAAGCACAGGGTGCTCGGGCTGTTTGTTTTGTTTAGATGATTTCGAGGTCGTTGCCGTAGATTTCACGCAACAATCCTTCCAGATACCGGCGGCTTTCCATAATGTCAATGATTTGCTGGTCGCCTTCGATCTCGCGCTCAATGGTGATGTTCTGGTTGTACCCAATGTCGTGCAAACGCTCAAACACCGCACGGAACGGCACCACACCTTGACCAATGGGACGTTCTTCACCAAGATCGTGACCGTTGGCAGGGAAAAGGGTGTCTTTGGCGTGCATGTTGCGAACGTATTTTCCGAAAATGCATACGGCGTCGGCAGGGTTGGCTTTGCCGTAGCACATCAGGTTGGCGACATCGAGGTTGATACCGAGGTTGTCGGTACCGACTTGCTCAAAGGTGCGCAACATCGTCACGGGAGTTTCTTGACCCGTTTCGAACAGCAACCATTGGCCGTTCTTTTTGCAGTGCTCCGCCACGTGCCGAACCGCCGCACAAAACGCGGGGAATTGCGGATCGTAGGGGTTTTCGGGAATGAAACCCATATGCGTCACCACGTCGGTGATGCCCATTTTTTTCGCAAAATCGGCACCGTCGCACAAATTCTTGACGCGGATGGCACGATACTCGGGCGGCACAAGGCCCAACGTGAGAGGGCCGTCATAGAAATTCCAATATTTGGGTCCTTCCCAACCGCACCAGAACGACGTGGGGGTAATTTCATATTTAGCAAATAAGTCCATCAATTGCGCGGCATATTCATCCGTCCACAACCACGGCTCCCACGACTGCGGTTGGCAGTATTTGAAGCCATTGTCGCATAAAATTTTTAACCGTTTTTCGGTGATCTCAATGTTGTCACCAAGAATTAAACAAGTTCCAAATCTCATCACAATTTCCCTTTCCTCTTGCGTAATAGTCGATTTTATGATAGCATATGTTTTACAAAAAAGAAAGACATATTTTTGTTTTTTTATTATTTTTTTAACCTTCCGCCGCCAATTGGCTCAAAGCGCAAAATTGTTATAATTTTTTGAAATCATTACAAAAAACACTTGACAAACGCGAAACTTGTGCTATACTCTAATTGTAATCATTACAAATCAATAACGATTACAAAAGGGAGTGACGCCATGACAAAGCAACAAATTTCGGATGTTTTGCGGAGCCACGGTGTCTGCCCCACTCAACAACGGGTAGCGGTGTATGAGTATCTGCTCACCCATCGCACCCATCCCACAGCGGATACGATCTACCACGCATTGGTACAAGAATCGCCCACTTTCTCACGCACAACGGTGTACAATTCAGCCAAAGCCTTAGCGGCCGCGGGCCTGATTCGCATCATCACCATTGATGCGGAGGAACAGCGATTTGATGCCGGCGTGGAAAATCACGGGCATTTCCGTTGCACCCAATGTCACGAAGTGTTCGATTTCCCTGTGTCGGAAGAGTCGGTTACGGCCCCCTCCCCTGCGTCCTTTATGGGCCATACGTGGGATGTGTATGTATCCGGCGTATGCCCACACTGACAAGCAAGTTTGTAAATCTAGGTAACTTTAGGAGGAAATTGGTATGAAAAAGTATGTCTGTTTGGTTTGCGGTTATGTCCACAACGGTGACGAAGCCCCCGGTTCCTGCCCCATTTGCA
>JAZULW010000126.1:0-2957 GCA_045603285.1 Acutalibacteraceae bacterium
ACCAGCGGCACCGCCAAATTTTCCAGTCCGTTGTCGGTGGACGATTTCGTCAAAAAAACACAGTACACCTACTTCACCAAAGAAGCGTTGGAACGTGTGGGCCGTGATGTGGCGTATTTTGCCGAACAAGAAGGCCTTACCGCCCATGCGAAAAGCGCCGTAATACGATTAGAGGATGCAACATGAGCCGATTTTTCAGTGATAAATACCGCGCGCTTACACCCTATACGCCGGGTGAACAGCCGCAGGACAAACGGTACATCAAACTGAATACCAACGAATCGCCGTTTCCCCCGTCGGAAAAGGCGGTCGCACGTGCCGCTCAAGCGGCACGGCAGTTGCAGTTGTATCCCGATCCGCAAAATGCCGTGCTTACCGCGAAAGTGGCAGAGCGGTGCGGCGTTTCCCCCGATGAGGTCTTGCTCACCAACGGGTCGGAGGACATTTTAAACTTTGCTTTCATGGCGTTTTGCGACGAAACGCATCCGGCCGTCTTTCCCGACATCACCTACGGATTTTATTCCGTATTTGCCGCGTGCAACCGCGTGCCGTATACCGAACTTCCACTTAAGGAAGATTTGACGGTGAACGTGAAAGACTATCTGGGCATCGGCAAAACCATTTTTTTAGCCAACCCCAACGCTCCCACGGGTATTGTGTTGCCGCGTCGGGAAATTGAACGCATCGTGAAAAGCAACCCCGATACGGTGGTTGTGGTGGACGAGGCGTATATCGATTTCGGCGGTGAATCGTGCATACCGCTGATACACCAATACGACAATTTGCTCGTCACCCAAACCTTTTCCAAGTCGCGCTCTATGGCGGGTGCGCGTCTTGGTTTCGGCGTGGGGTGCGCCGCCTTGATTCAAGATTTAAACACCTTGAAATATGCCACCAACCCGTACAACATCAACCGTATGACGGCGGCGGCGGGGCTTGGCGTTTTGGAAGACGAAGCGTATACGCGCGCCAACTGCCGTGCGGTGATGGAAAACCGCGCGTACACCGTGCGCGAATTGCGCCGCCTGGGGTTTACATTGACCGAGTCGTCCGCTAATTTTGTGTTTGCCCGTCACGATGCCATCGACGGGGAAACGTTGTATCGTGAACTAAAAGAACGCGGTATTTTGGTGCGCCACTTTGACACCCCGCGGCTGTCAGCATACAACCGCATCACGGTGGGAAGCCGTGAAGAAATGGAACAATTTATTCGTACCACCGAAACGATTTTGGAGGAACAAAAACGATGAGAAATGCTACGATCATTCGCAAAACCAACGAAACGGATATTACCTTATCCCTCGCTCTGGACGGAAGCGGCAAAAGTGCCGTGGAAAGCGGTTGCGGCTTTTTGGACCATATGCTCACGCTGTTTGCCCGTCACGCGCGGTTCGACCTTCTTGTTAACTGCAAAGGTGACACGCAGGTGGACGATCATCACACCGTAGAAGACATCGGCATTTGTCTCGGCCAAGCGTTTGCAGAAGCGTTGGGCGACAAAAAAGGCATTGTTCGTTACGGCGATACGGTGTTGCCGATGGACGAAGCACTGGTGTTATCGGCGGTGGATTTGTCAGGGCGCGCCTTCCTTCGCTACGACGTGGATATTCCTGCCTCCAAAGTGGGCATGTTTGATACCGAATTGGTGGAAGAATTTTGGTGGGCGTTCACACGTTCAGCCGCGTGCACGCTGCACATTCAGCAGTTGGCGGGTAGCAATTCACACCACCTTTTAGAGGCAACGTTTAAATCGGTGGCACGCAGTTTGCGTGCTGCGGTGGCCATTGACACCGCGTTTGCCGAGGAAGTACCGTCCACCAAGGGAGTTTTGTAATGATAGCCATTGTAGATTACGGTGTCGGCAATCTTTTTTCCTTAAAAAGTTCGTTTGCCGCAGTAGGGGCCGAAGCGGTGGTAAGTGCCGATGCATCGGTACTGCGTGCCGCGGATAAACTCATATTGCCGGGCGTTGGCGCCTTTGGCGATGCGGCGCAAAAACTGCGCGATTCGGGTCTTGCCGACGTAGTGAAAGAACAAGCCGAGGCAGGCAAACCGCTCCTGGGTATTTGCCTCGGTATGCAACTGTTGTTTGATACGAGCTTTGAATACGGCGAACATCAAGGCCTCGGCCTTATTAAAGGGAATATTCGCCCCATCGCCGAGGTGATCCCCCCCCATCTGAAGATTCCTCACATTGGGTGGAACTCGTTAACGTTCACGCGTGAAAACCCGCTGTTTCGTTACATCCGCGAGGGCGATTTTGTGTATTTTGTGCACTCGTTTTATGCAACCGACTGTGACGAGGCGGTCATTGCGGTGTCGGATTACGGTGCTTCACTTACGGCCGCGGTGGCAAGCGGAAACGTATACGGTTGCCAATTCCACCCCGAAAAAAGCGGCGAGGTGGGACTGCAAATTTTACGCGCCTTTTGTGAAGAGGAGGGCACCCGATGAATATTTTCCCCGCAATTGATTTATACGGCGGCAACGCGGTGCGCCTTTTCAAAGGCGACTATGCCCAAATGACGGTGTACAACGAAGACCCCGTTGCCGTTGCGCGCGATTTTGTGCAAAGCGGCGCACGCTATCTGCATTTGGTAGACTTGCAAGGCGCCAAAGACGGCACTACACCGCATCTGGACCTTATTTGCCGCTTGAAAGCCGAAACGGGACTGTTTTGTGAAGTGGGCGGCGGCATTCGCTCACTGGATACCATCGAACGCTACGTATCCGCCGGTGTTGACCGCGTCATTTTGGGTACGGCGGCGGTTACCGAAACGGGATTTGTGCAACAAGCGGTGGCGCGGTTCGGCGATGCCGTGGCAGTAGGCGTCGATATCCGCGACGGCAAGGTGGCCATCAAAGGATGGACCGAAAGTGCCAACCTCGAAGCGTTTGCCTTTTGCAAACAAATGGAACAGGTGGGGGTGCTCACGCTTATCTGCACCGATATTTCC
>JAZULW010000127.1:0-16264 GCA_045603285.1 Acutalibacteraceae bacterium
GGACGAGATGCAGGGGCAGTTTTTCGCCGGCGCGGTGAAACGGGAGTTGGGGTGAGCGCCTTTGGAACCGTCGGTGCAATCCCATTTTTCACCTTTCCAGTTGCGCGCGTTTTTGGGCGGGTTTTTGTCCATGCTTTCCCACCACACGGTGTTGTCGTCCTCGTTGAGCACCACGTTGGTGAAGATGGAGTTCTTGAGCGTGGAGATGAGGGCGTTGGGGTTGGATTTCATATTGGTGCCGGGCGCCACGCCGAAGAATCCGTTTTCGGGGTTGCAGGCCCACAAACGGCCGTCGGCACCGATGCGCATCCAGGCAATATCGTCACCCACGCACCATACTTTGTAGCCCTTTTGTTGATACACTTCGGGCGGAATGAGCATGGCAAGGTTGGTTTTGCCGCAAGCCGAGGGGAACGCGGCGGCAATGTACGTAATGGTGCCGTCAGGACGTTCAATGCCCAAAATGAGCATATGCTCCGCGAGCCAGCCTTCTTGACGGCCGAGGTTGGAAGCAATGCGAAGGGCAAAGCATTTTTTACCGAGCAACACGTTGCCGCCGTAACCCGAGTTGACGGAAATGATGGTGTTATCTTGAGGGAAGTGGCAGATGTAGCGTTTCTCCTCGTCAATATCGCATTTGCAGTGCAAGCCGCGGATCCAGTCGTTGCTGTCGCCGAGGGCATCGTAAACCTCTTTGCCCATACGGGTCATGATGGCCATGCTGATGACGACGTAAATGGAGTCGGTCAATTCGATGCCGTATTTGGCAAAGGGAGAACCCACGGGACCCATCGAATAGGGGATGATATACATCGTGCGGCCTTTGTACGCGTCTTTCGCAATGTCGTACAACAACGCATACGCTTTATCGGGTGCCATCCAGTGGTTGGTGGGGCCGGCATCTTCTTCTTTTTCGGAGCAGATAAAGGTGCGGCCTTCCACACGCGCTACGTCGTTCAGGGCGGACAGGTGCAGGTAGCAACCGGGCAATTTTTCCTCGTTAAGCTTTTTAAGCTCGCCGGTGGCGCAGCCTTCGGCACGCAGCTCTTCGAGTTGCGCTTCCGACCCGTCGATCCACACAATGTGGTCAGGGTTGGTGAGGGATACCTTCTCTTCGATCCAGGCGAGGACCGAGGGGTTTTTGGTCAATGCGTTTTTCATAACAAAAAACTCCTTTCACGGGGTTGTGTATTGAAAAAATTCCAATTTTCTCTGTTTATCATTATATCCGTAAAGTGTCATTTTTTCAAGGGGGAAATGTGAATTGTTTTTAAATTTAGGCGAAAAATATAAGAAAAAGAAAATTCTAAAAATTACTTTACATTTGCGAAAGTGTATGATATAATGACTTCCGCATGTGAAATGCGAAGACCTTTGCCCGGTCTGCGGAGGATGCCCCAAGCGGGGATACACCATTTCCCTCATCTGGGCTTGCGGTCAATATTTTTAAAAGAGGTGTATTGCTATGTTGGCAAACGAAAAAACCGAAATTATGAAACAATATGCGATCCACGAGGGTGACACCGGTTCTCCCGAAGTGCAGATCGCGGTGCTCACCAAGCGCATCAACGATCTTACCGAGCACTTGAAAGAGCACAAGAAAGACCACCACTCCCGTCGCGGCCTGCTCAAGATGGTCGGTCATCGCCGTAACCTCCTCGGTTACTTGATGAAGAAAGACATCAATCGCTACCGCGCCATCATCGAGAAGTTGGGTCTTCGCAAGTAAAAAGTTGTCCAAGAGGCAGGTAAGCCGTGCTTACCTGCCTCAACCTGCTTTTTCAACGGGTTTAAAACGGGGCATTTACGGGCTTTTTTAGCAGTGAAACGAGCGCTTTGCCTAAGCGTTGGTTTCCTTGCTAAAAACTCGGCCTGCCCCGTTTGGAACATACAAAATCAACGGAGGTATTTGCAAGA
Organism: Acutalibacteraceae bacterium; assembly: GCA_045603285.1. GTDB lineage: Bacteria > Bacillota > Clostridia > Oscillospirales > Acutalibacteraceae > RGIG3009. The sequence continues at coordinate 1,918 of JAZULW010000127.1, forward strand.
TGTTTGAAAACTATCGTGTATTCGAAACCACCCTTGCCGGCCGTCCCCTCAAGGTGGAAACCGGCAAAATGGCGCAGTTGTCCGGCGGTTCGTGTATGGTGCGTTACGGCGACACCAGCATTCTCTGCAACGTGACGGCTTCTGCCAAACCGCGTGACGGCGTGGATTTCTTCCCCCTGTCTGTGGACTACGAAGAAAAACTGTATGCCGTGGGCCATATCCCCGGCTCTTTCCAACGCCGTGAGGGCCGCCCCACCGAAAAGGCCATCCTCACGTCCCGCGTGATCGACCGTCCCATTCGCCCCTTGTTCCCCAAAGATATGCGCAACGACGTGTCCATTGTGTGCACGGTTATGTCGGTTGACCCCGACTGCCCCCCCGAAACCACCGCGATGATCGGTGCATCCATTGCCATTTCCATTTCGGATATCCCGTGGGACGGCCCGATTTCGGGTGTTGTCGTTGGTTTGGTGGACGGCGAGTACGTCATTAACCCCACCGCCGAGCAAGAAAAGCGCTCCGAGATGCACGTGACCGTGGCTTCCACGGCGGACCTCGTGGCGATGATCGAAGCGGGCGCCAACGAAATTGACAACGACACGATGTTTGAAGGCATTATGAAAGGCCATGAAGCCAACCAACAGATCGTAGAATTCATCAAAGGCATCCAAGCCGAGATCGGCAAACCCAAGTTTGCGTTTGAGTCCAACGATCCCGATCCGGAGATGTTTGAGGCGATCAAAGAGTTTGCCATCGAGGATGTTCGTTTCGCGCTGGATACCGACGATAAACTGGTGCGCGACGAACGGTTGCGCCCCGTGTACGACAAAGTGCACGAGAAGTTTGACGAAGTGTATCCCGAACTCATTGCCAAGATCGACGAGTGCTTGTATAAACTGCAAAAATACGTGGTGCGTCGCTGGCTTTTGGATGATGGCAAGCGTGTAGACGGCCGCGGCATCAACGATATGCGTCCCTTGGCGGCGGAAGTGGATCTGCTTCCCCGTGTGCACGGTTCCGGTATGTTTACCCGCGGTCAAACGCAGGTGCTCACCACCGTCACCCTCGGCTCGGCAGACGATGCGCAACTGCTTGACGGGCTGGACGACGAGACCGAAAAACGCTATATGCACCACTACAACTTCCCCTCCTACTCGGTGGGCGAGACCAAACCTTCCCGCGGCCCCGGCCGTCGTGAGATCGGTCACGGTGCGTTGGCAGAGCGCGCCCTCGTGCCGGTGCTCCCCTCCAAAGAGGAGTTCCCTTACACCATGCGTTTGGTGTCGGAAGTGCTCTCTTCCAACGGCTCCACCTCGCAGGCTTCCATCTGCGGTTCTACCTTGGCGTTGATGGCCGCCGGCGTGCCGATCAAAGCACCGGTTGCGGGTATCTCGTGCGGCCTTATCACCGAGGGCGACCGCTTTATGACCATGGTGGATATCCAAGGTTTGGAAGACTTCTTCGGCGATATGGACTTTAAAGTGGGCGGTACGCACAAAGGTATCACCGCCATCCAAATGGACCTCAAAGTGCACGGCCTTACCCCCGCCATCATCAAAGAGGCGTTGGAGAAGACCTACGCCGCGCGTGTGAAAATTTTGGACGAGGTGATGCTCAAAGCCATCCCCGCCCCGCGTGAGGAACTCTCTCCCTATGCGCCCAAAATGCTCACCACCAAAATTGACGTGGACAAGATCCGCGAAGTCATCGGCAAGGGCGGCTCGGTCATTCAAAAGATTCAAGCGGATTTCTGCTGTGACGTTACCGTGGAGGAAGACGGCACCATTTTCATTGCCGCCGTCAACACCGAAAACGCCAAACGTGCGCTGGCGGTTATCGAAACCATTGCCAAAGATCCCGAGATTGGGTCCATCTACAAAGGCAAGGTTACCCGCTTGATGACCTTCGGTGCGTTCGTGGAGATCGCGCCCGGCAAAGAAGGTTTGGTGCACATCAGCAAACTGGATATGAAACGCGTGGAGCGCGTGGAAGACGTGGTGTCGGTTGGCGATGAGATCATCGTCAAAGTCGTGGAAATCGACGAACAAGGCCGCATCAACCTGTCCCGTCGCGATGCGCTGATGCAAATGGACGGCCTCACCCCGGAAGAGGGCAGTGAAGAGCCGGCGGCTCGTCCCGCACCCCGTCAGGGGGGGTTCCGCCGCCGTGACAACCGCCGCGACGACCGATAAACACGTACGGGCCGCCCGTTTGTGGCGGCCCGTTTCTTATGCAAAGAAGGTGTGGAAATGAACAACCAATTCGTCAAAGGAATGCGTCATGGTATTCCCATTTTGCTCGGCTATCTGTCGGTGTCGTTCGGGTTCGGCATTTTGGCGGTGGATAACGGGATCTCTCCCTTGGCTGCCACGGTCATTTCCGGCACCAACCTAACTTCCGCCGGGCAAACTTCGGCGGTGATCACCATTGGTGCCGGCGGTACGATGCTTTCGGTGGTGTTGCAACTCATCATCACGCAATTTATCATCAACCTGCGCTATTCGCTCATGGCCATTTCGCTTTCGCAAAAACTGCACCCCTCGTTCACCACACCGCATCGGCTGATGGCGGGATTCGGCATCACCGATGAGATTTTTGCCGTCGCCTACGCGCAACCCACCCCCGTCACACCGTCGTATATGTACGGCCTTATGGCGGTATCGTGGGTTGGTTGGGTAACGGGCACGTTGCTCGGTGCGGTGGCGGGGCAGCTATTGCCGGAAGCGGTGTCGGAAGCAATGGGGATTTTGCTGTACGGGATGTTCATTGCCATTGTGGTGCCGCCTGCGCGCAAAGAAAAACGCGTGTTATTCGTGGTGCTGGCCGCCGCGTCTTTCAGTGTGTTGTTCCATTTTGTGTTGCCCGCTGTGCCCGCCAGTTTGGCCGTGGTGATCAGTGCGGTGGTGGCCGCCGCGCTCGGCGCGTGGTGGTTTCCGCTGAGAAACGAGGAGGATGCCGTATGAGTATCGCCGTGTATATCCTCACCATGGCGCTGGTCACATACCTCATCCGCGCTGTGCCGTTTGCCGTGTTTCGCCAAAAGATACGCTCGCGGTTCGTTCGCAGTTTTCTTTCCTACATCCCTTATGCGGTGCTCACCGCGATGACCGTGCCCGCCATTTTTTACGCCACGGGCGACCCGATTACCGCCGCGGTGGGAACGGCGGTGGCGTTGGTGCTTGCGTATGCCAACTGCCCTCTCATTTTGGTGGCACTGGCCGCCGCCACCGGTGCGTTGCTCACGGGAATGATTTTATAAAAAACAGCGGAATAATTCCGCTGTTTTTTTGCATACTAACCCCAAAACGAGGTGATGGTATGTGTACCGTGGTTTCGGCGCGGGGAAAACACCGCTATACGGGGCGAACGCTGGATTTGGAATATTCCTACAACGAATGTGTGACGGTGACTCCGCGGCAATTCCCCTTTTGTTTTACGAACGGAGATGCCATGCGCACACACACGGCACTCATTGGGATGGCGGCAGTGGCGGAAGGAATGCCCCTGTATTTTGATGCGATGAACGAACAGGGGTTGTGTATGGCAGGCCTTCATTTCCCCACGCATTGGTATGTGCCGCCGCCACAGGGAAAACCCGACGAGGTGGCGCCGTTCGAACTCATTCCCCGTGTGCTCACCGCCTGCCAAACGGTGGCACAGGTGCGGCAATGGCTTCCGCATATCCGTTTGGTGGATCGCCCGTTTTCCGATACGATGCCCAATACCCCTCTCCATTGGCTGGTGACTGACGGGGAAGAGAGCTTGGTCATTGAGCCGACCAAAGAGGGGCTGCTGGTGTCGGACAACGCCGTGGGCACGCTCACCAACAGTCCGCCGTTTGCGATGCAGATGGCAAACTTATGCCAATACCGCGGCCTTTCCGCTACAGGGATCGAGGCAGGGTTGGCCGATCTGCCGCCCTACAGCAAGGGACAGGGAGCCTTCGGGTTGCCGGGGGATCTTTCGTCGATGTCGCGGTTTGTGCGCGCGGTATTTACGCGGGAAAACGCGCGGTTTTCCGCCCGCGTGAGTGAGAATATCGAGCAGATGTTCCACGTGATGGATACGGTGTTGCAGGTGCGCGGATGCAACCGTACCGCCGACGGTGAGGAGATCACGCGGTACACGGGGGTGATGGACGCGGACACAGGGGTGTATTATTACACCACCTACGGCAACCGACGCATCACCGCAGTGGATCTGCACCGCGCGCCGTTGGAGCGTGACCGCCTTTCTTTATATCCGCTGATGAAAGAATCCAGCGTGTGTTGGCAGAACAAATAGAAAAAAGCCTTCCTCTCCCGAGGAAGGCTTTTTTGTTGTGCAACTTACGCCGTTATTTGCACGCGAGAGGGGTTGGCGGTGCCTTGCACCACACAAAATGCGGGCTCGGTGGCGGCAATGCGGCGCCATACAGCGCGGCGACGGCGGCGATTGCGTTCCATCGCGGCATCGCGTTTGAGAACACCGCGGCAACACAACAGCACCGTGACACGGCACGCCATCAAAATGAGGGTAAACACGGGGTAGCGCCATACGTCCAGTGCACCGCAGAGTGCGAGTTCCATCGTGGCCATCACAAACGGAAACCACGACATTTTGCGCGTGAACGAATACTTGCCGTTTATCACCATATACAACCCAACCGCACCAAACACGGTGGCGGTGCATACACTCAACAACATACCGAACAAACTCCTTTTACCCCGTTCGAAAAACCGAACAATTGTTCTTTTCGAGTTCATTATAGCACAAAAAAAGGGGTTGTCAAGCGAAAAACGAAAATTTGTTCGGCAATTTTTTTAAAAAAAGGCGACCAACGGCCGCCTTTTTGTCATTGAAAATACTTTTTGAGCGATTGTAAAATGGTGGGGAGCATCAGTGCGAAGATAACAGCGGTGACGATGCCCGCAATGATGCGCCCGGGAACGGCGGTGAGCACGGCGGCTGCGGTGGAATACCCGTAAATGTTCGCGTCAATGATCAACACCACGGTATTAAGCGCGGTGACGAGCAGCGACGAAACAACCGTTTGCAAGGTTAACACGGCGGGGGTGGTGCGTTTGCCGAACCAGCGGAACAACAACCCCATCGAAAGCCCGCGCAGTACCGCCGGCAACACCCACAACAGGGTGGTGGCGGAAAAGCCATAGGTGAGCAGTTGCCCGATAAAGGCACCCACAAAGCCGGTGGCGGCGCCCCACAGCGGACCACCGAGCATGGAAACGAGAATGACGGGCAGACCGCTGAGTGAGATTTTCAGGGTGTTGCCGAACGGCGCGCTCACCGAAACGGCGAGAAAATCCAGCCCCACGTACAGCGCGGCCATCACACCGGACAGACAAAGCAGTTTGATACGGTTGGTTTTTGACATAAAAATTCCTCCTTTTCCGCCAACAACGGAAAAGGAGGAATCCTTTGCCGATGCAACAGCGGGATGCGGACTGCAAACCGCGGGGTTTCCCCTTCGCCCCAACGGCAACTCCCCGTCCGTCGGATACTTAACGCTTGCAGACCTACTCTGTGTGATGTGTTAGTTTAGCACGAAAAATTGTTCGTACCACAAAAGAAAGGTATAGATGGTCCAAATCTTTTTCATATTTTTGGAGCGGCCGTGTTTGTGGTCCTCCAGCAACTGCAAAATAGCCTCGCGGTTAAAGAATTTGCCCGCAATGTCGCTCTCAAACGCGGCTTTTACGCGCCCGTAATACTCGTCTTGCCGCAACCAGTCGTTGAGAGGCACGGGGAAGCCGAGTTTTTTCTTGTGTGCGGTGCGTTCGGGCAGTTGTTTAAGTGCCGCGCCGCGCAGTGCCACCTTGGTGATATTGCCGTTGATACGGCAGTGGGTGGGCAGGGTGACGGCGAGTTCCAACATCTTTTTGTCCAAAAACGGCACACGCAGTTCCAACGAATTTGCCATACTCATACGGTCGGCTTTTTGCAAAATGTCGTACAGCATCCACGTTTGCATATCCACGTATTGGAGTTGTGTCGGCTCGTCCAGATGTGCCACCTTGTCGAAATGGGGTTTCGATAACAACACGGGGTCGGCCGCGGTGACGGGATGTTTGAGATACCGTGCGCGCTCATCCCGTGTGAACACGTAGTTGGCGCGCATAAACCGTTCATACGGCAACATCGCGCCGCGAACGACAAAGCGTTTGCCTTTCACCCTCTCGGGCAGATGCCGTGCCACCGCCGCCGCGCCTTTGCGCAACAGGCGGGGAATACGGCTGTATTTGGCGAAATGACCGCCTTCCAGATACATCGGGTAACCGCCGAACAATTCGTCTGCACCCTCGCCCGAGAGCACCACTTTCACGTACTTGGCCGCGTTTTGCGCTAAGAAAAACAGCGGCACTTCCGACGGGTTGGGCAACGGCTCGTCCATATAATACTGAATCAGCCCCGCGTAATCAAAATACTCCTTGGCAGACACTTTGTTGGCGATGTTCTCCACCCCAATGTGGGCGGAAAACTCCTGCGCGTAGGGCAGTTCGCTGTATTGCTCTTCCTCGTAGCCGACCGAAAAGGTTTTCACCGCGGCGGCAACTTTGGACACCTCGCGCACCACGTAACTGGAATCGACACCGCTGGAGAGGAAACAACCCACTTCCACATCGCTGATTTGGTGCACCGCCACCGACTCCACAAATTCGTGCGCAATCCGGTTTTCCCAGTCTTGCAAGGTGGGGGCGGGGTCGGCGGCAAACTTGTCCGCCACGTCGTAGTACTTGTGAATGGAAAGTTGGCCGTTTTGGTACTCAAAATATTCGCCGTTTAACAGTTTAAACACATTCTTAAAGAACGTTTCGCGCATCGGCAGATATTCGTAACACAGCCAGTCGGGCAGTTTCGTTTCGTCCAGTTCCTTGACGAACGACGGGTGCGATAAAAACGATTTTATCTCTGACCCAAACAGAAACTCTCCGTCGCGTTGATAGTAATAAAACGGCTTGATGCCGAAGATATCCCGCGCGCCGAACAGTTTTTTCTCCACGCGGTCCCACACCACAAAGGCAAACATCCCGCGCAAGCGGTCAAGAAGCGCGGCACCCCATTCTTCGTATCCGTGGAGCAACACCTCGGAATCGGTTTTGGTGGTGAACACGTGCCCGGCGGCCAGCAGTTGTTCCCGCAGTTCGCGGTAGTTGTAAATTTCGCCGTTAAAGACGAGCACTTTGGTGCCATCCTCGTTGCGAATGGGTTGGCTGCCGCCCTCTAAGTCGATGATGGACAAACGGCGAAATCCCAAACAAATATCGTCGTCTACGTAATAGTCCGCTTGGTCGGGGCCGCGATGCACGATACGGTCGGCCATCGCGCGGATGACCGCCTCACGGTTACCGCCGAAGCCGTTAACAAAATAACCGGCAAATCCGCACATAACTCAATCTCTCAATCCTTTGTTCCCGAAATAACGGGCATACTTTTTGTAGTAGCTTGCCTGATTTTTGTGGAAATACATCCACCGGTTGAAATTGCGGTCGTGTTTATACCACAGCGATTTGCACACTTTCCGCTCACGCACCAAACGGCGCACGGTATCTTTGAGTTCTTCGCTTTGTACGTATTCAAAAATGATGTGACGGGGGATAACCGTCCACAACACGTCGCCGGTAGCAATGGTGCAGTCGGCGGGTTTGTTGAAGATGACGTCTTCCGCCAAATATTGGGCCAAGTTATGCCCCATTGCGGTGACAAAGAAGCTGCTGCGGCCTTGACGGGGGTTCATCTCAAACAGCTTGTACTGCCCGTCACGGCTGTCGTACTTCAAATCAAAGTTGGCAAACCCTTTGTACCCAATGGTTTCGAGGAACGTTTTCATTTGGCGGCAAAGCGGCAAGTCTTCCGCGGGAATGATGGCGGCATACGAGCCTATGCCTTCGGGCGAGTGTTCTTCAAGAAGCGGTTGCCCGAGTGCGAGCAGCCGCACTTTTCCGTTTTGGTCGCAATAGCAGTTCATCACGCGCATATGGCTGTCGTCACCGGGGATGAACTCCTGCACGATGAGATGGTCTTGGTAGGTTGAGCCGTAAATGGCGGCCAAAATGGCATCGAATTCTTCGCGATTCTCCGCCACAAACACCTTTTTCTTGTGGGGGAAATAGCAATTCCAGTAGGCCACGCTGTTGGAGGGCTTGACCACCACGGGAAAATCAAAGGGGAGTTCCACCGTTTGGTAGTTGTTTACCGTTACCGTGGCGGTTTTGGGGAACACAAAGCCGTGTTGTTCGCACAACGTGTAAAACGTTTCTTTGGTGCCCAGTTGCGACAGCAACGCTTCGTCAATGGTGATGAAACGGTAATAGTCGCGCAGGGCATCCTGATTACGGGCGAGCAATTTCACGTAGTTGTCGCCACACGGGACAAGAAGCAGCGGTTTCCCCGTGGGGAAACGCTTGGAAAAATCGATGAGCGTGCGGCAAAACACTTCGTCCTCTTCCAGACGGGGTTCCACCACTTCTACAGACACGATACGGCTGTTGGACGTGGCGCCCAGACGGCCTTTGCCCACCGCCACCGACGAAATGCCGTAAGCTTCGTGAAACGACCGCGCCATACCGTACACGTTCATATCGCTGCCGAGTAACACGGGAATAAACGTTTGCTCTATCATACACAACACCTCTTTTATTGGTCGTCGCCCAGCTTGAGGACCGCCATAAAGGCCTCTTGGGGAACTTCCACACTGCCGAGTTGGCGCATCCGCTTTTTGCCTTCTTTTTGTTTTTCCAGCAACTTCTTTTTACGGGTAATATCACCGCCGTAGCACTTGGCAAGCACGTCTTTGCGCATCGCGCGGACGGTTTCGCGCGCGATGATCTTGCCGCCAATGGCGGCTTGGATGGGCACTTCAAACAACTGGCGTGGAATGTTGTCGCGCAGGCGTTCGCACAACCGCCGTCCGCGCGCGTAGGCGTTGTCGGCAAACACAATGAAAGAAAGCGCGTCCACCACGTCGCCGCTTAACAAGATATCCAGTTTCACCAGCGACGAGCGTTGATACCCTTTGAGTTCATAGTCAAAACTGGCGTACCCTTTGGTGCGCGATTTGAGAGCGTCAAAGAAATCGTACACGATTTCATTGAGCGGCAATTCGTAGTGAATGTCCACACGCGTTTGGTCCAGATATTTCATATCCTTAAACACACCGCGCCTCTCTTGGCACAACTCCATAATGTTGCCCACGTAATCGGTGGGGGCCAAGATGTGCGCCTCGGTGATGGGTTCTTCCGCAAACGCAATGTCGGTCGGGTCGGGATAGTTGGTGGGGTTGTGAATGTACTGTACCGTCCCGTCGGTCAACGTGATGCGGTAGATCACGCTCGGCGCGGTGGTGATCAGGTCAAGGTCGTACTCGCGTTCCAACCGCTCTTGAATGATCTCCATATGCAGAAGCCCCAAAAATCCGCAACGGAACCCAAACCCGAGCGCGGCAGAGGTTTCGGGTTCAAACGTGAGCGACGCGTCGTTGAGTTGCAATCGTTCCAGCGCCTCGCGCAGGTCTTGGTAATGGGCGCCGTCTGCGGGAAACACGCCGCAAAACACCATCGGGTTTACCTTGCGGTAACCGGGAAGCGGTTCGGCGGCGGGGCGCTTGGCAAGGGTGACGGTGTCGCCCACGCGCGCATCGCTCACGGTTTTGATGGAGGCCGCAATATACCCGACCTGCCCCGCGTGCAGCGAGCCGCAGGGTTCCAGTGCGCCCGCGCGCATAATGCCCACTTCCACTACGTCAAACGTGGCGCCGGTGGCCATCATCCGAATGGTGTCGCCCACCTTCACTTCGCCTTCTTTTACGCGAATGTAGACGATAACACCTTTATAACTGTCATAATAACTGTCAAAGATAAGCGCTTGCAACGGCGCCGTTTCGTCCCCTTTAGGGGCGGGAATGTGCTGCACAATGGCTTCCAGCACCTGTTCAATGTTGGTGCCGAGCTTGGCAGAAACCAGCGGCGCAAACGATGCGTCAATGCCGATGATGTCCTCCACCTCTTGTTTCACTTCTTCGGGGCGGGCGGAAGGCAAGTCAATTTTGTTGATAACGGGCACAATCTCCAGCCCGTGTTCCACCGCCAAATAGGTGTTGGCCAAGGTTTGCGCTTCAATGCCTTGCGAAGCATCCACGATCAAAATGGCACCCTCGCACGCGGCGAGCGAACGCGACACCTCGTAGTTAAAGTCTACGTGACCGGGGGTGTCGATGAGGTTGAAGATATACGTTTCGCCGTCCTCGGCATCGTACGACACGGTGACCGCGTGCGCTTTGATGGTGATACCGCGCTCGCGTTCCAGATCCATACTGTCGAGCAACTGGTCTTCCATATCGCGCAGAGCAACCGCGCGCGTTTTTTCCAAAATGCGGTCGGCCAAGGTGGATTTGCCGTGGTCGATATGCGCAATGATGCAGAAATTTCGGGTGTGACCGCGGTCTGCCGCCATACGTTATGCCTCCTCGCTGTTTTGGGGGTTGAGTGTTCCGTCCTCCGAAAGGGTGACGGTGATGATCTCGGAATGGGTGTATTTTTTGATGTCGCGCATACGGAACTCGTCGGTATCTGCCATAAAGGTGACGGCAATGCCGTGCCGTTTGGCGCGGCCCGTACGGCCGATGCGGTGCAGATAATATTCGTTTTCATCGGGGATGTCAAAGTTGAACACGGCTTCCACGTCGTCCACGTCGATACCGCGGGCGGCCACGTCGGTGCACACCAACGTGTCGAACCGATGTTTGCGGAACCCTTCCATCACGCGGTTGCGCTGGGCTTGCGGGATGTCACCGTGCAAACAGTCCACCGAACAGCCGCGTGCCTTCATTTTTTTGCACAGCCACTGCACCGTCATCTTACGATTGGCAAACACCATCACGCGGTGCAGGTCCAATCCCTCGATCATACGGCAAAGCGCGTCCACCCGCGCATCCCCCGTGGCATACAACGCATACTGCGCAATGTCGGGGCGGTCGTCGCCCTTGGCTTCCACGGTGATCTCCACCGCGTTGCGTTGGTATTCCCACGCCACGTTCATCACCTCGCGCGAGATGGTGGCACTGAACAAGGCTACCTGCGTATCGCGCGGGGTGGCGTTTAAGATCTTGCGCACGTCTTTCACAAAGCCCATCTTGAGCATTTCGTCCGCTTCGTCCAGCACGGCGGTATACACGTCGCCCAGCCAAATGTTGCCGCGGTTCATATGGTCAAGGAGGCGGCCGGGAGTGGCCACTACAAAATGCGGTTTTTTCTGCAACGCCACGATCTGACGACCGATGGGTTGCCCGCCGTACAACGCGGCAATGCGAATTTCGGGCATAAAGGCGGAAAGTGCGCGCAGATCGTCCGCAATTTGCATACACAATTCACGCGTGGGACAGATAACGATGCCCTGCACGTCGTTACAATCGGGACGAAAACATTCCAACAGCGGAATGCCGAACGAACAGGTTTTCCCCGTACCCGTAGGTGCTTTGGCGATCACGTCGCGCCCTTCGAGAAGTGGCCAAATGGCGCGTTTTTGAATGGGGGTCGGTTCCGTAAAGCCCATATTGCGAAGCGCCTTCATCAGTTCGGGGCGCAACGCTAATTCTTCAAAAGTGGTCAATTCGTCAGTCATAAACATCCTCATAAACAAAAAGCAATATATTGACAGTTTATTGTACCATAAAAATCTCAAAATAGCAAATGTTTTGTGAAACGGGCATCCCACACGGACGGCGGTTTTGAAAAACGATGAAAACAAGAGAAAAAAGGAGAAAAAAAGAGAAAACAGGGAGATAAATTAAAACGAAAAATTCCCACGATTTGCCGTTTTCCGACGCGTTTTAAAAATGACTTTGCGAAACTTCGAAACGTGTGGTATACTCATATCAACCTTGAATCAAGGGAAAGAAACGGGGTGTCGACGCCCTGTATTCAACATAATAGGAGGTAGCATTATGGCGAAAACATTTGTTGTAAACGAAAAAGGAAAACTCCCCGTAAAACGGGCGGTGGCCATTGCCGCGATCGTGATTGCGGTGTTGCTGTTGGTACTTTCGGCGTTTACGGTGGTGCCCGCCGGTTCCACGGGTGTGGTGGTCACGCTCGGGCGGGTAGCGGATACCCCGTTGCAGGAAGGCTTACATATGAAGATTCCGTTTGTGCAAAGCGTGGAGATCATTTCCAACAAGATTCAAAAGGTGGAAGTGGATGCTCCTGCCGTGTCGCAAGACTTGCAGTCCATCAGCAGTTCCATCGCCGTCAACTTCCGTGTGGGAAACAACTCCTCGTCGTACATTTATAAAAATATCGGCCGTGATTATCAGTCCGTCGTGTTGTTGCCGGCCATTCAGGAAAGTATGAAATCCGTGACCGCCAAATACACCGCTGAGGAACTCATCACCGAGCGCGCCGTGGTGGGTCAAGAAGTGCAAAAAGTGTTGGCGGACAAAGTATCGGGCTACGGTGTGGTGATTGAAAAGTTCAATATCGTGAACTTTGAATTTTCCGCAGAATTTGATCAAGCCATTGAGGCCAAGCAAGTGGCGGAGCAAAACCTGATCAAAACCAAGACTGAGCAAGAACAGGCGATTGTGATCGCCGAGGCGGAGGCGAAGAAAAAACTCATCGCCGCCGAAGCCGAAGCGGAGGCCATTCTCAAAAAAGCCGAGGCCCAAGCCAAGGCGAACGAACTTGTTGCCAAATCGCTGAGCGAAGAAATGATCGAGTATGCCAAAGTGGAAAAATGGAACGGCGAATTGCCCGTTGCCACCGGTGGCAGCACGTTCCTCGACATCAGCGGCAAAATTGTTGAGCAACAATAAAAAATAAACGAAGGTTCAACCATTGGGTTGAACCTTCGTTCTTTTTGGCATTACGTTAGTTGCGTGCGAATCACGGTTGCCACCGCTTCGGCCTGTTCACGCACAAGCGTGTCGTCATCGCCTTCCGCCATTACGCGGATCAACGGTTCGGTTCCCGAGGGGCGCACCACCAATCGGCCGTCTTTGCCCAGGGCTTTTTTGGCGGCGCTGATGGCGGATTTGATTTTGGAATTGGTGTAAAATTGCAATTTTCCCTCTGCTGATACCTTCACGTTGATGCTCAGTTGCGGATATTGTTTCATAACGGACGTCAGCTCTCCCAGTTTGGCACCACTGCGTTTTAAGTAGGAAAGCAACTGGATGGCGGTGAGTTGCCCGTCTCCCGTGGTGGCAAAATCGCGGAAAATGATGTGGCCCGATTGTTCTCCTCCGAAGGAAAATTCGCCGAGCAACATCTCTTCGAGCACAAAGCGGTCGCCTACCTTGGTGGCGATGAACCGAAGGTCATTTTCTTCGCAAAACTTGCCGAACCCGAAATTGGTCATAATGGTACCCACCACGGTGTTGTGGTTGAGTTTGCCGCGCTGTTTCAGGTCGAGTGAGCAAATGGCCATCATTTGGTCGCCGTCCACTACCTGTCCGTTTTCGTCCACACACAAGCAACGGTCGGCGTCCCCGTCAAAGGCTACCCCGATATCAAGGCCGTGTTCCACCACATATTTTGACAACGCTTCCAAGTGGGTGGAACCGCAGTTATCGTTGATGTTGATACCGTCGGGTGTGTCGGAAAGGATATGCGCTTTGGCGCCCAACTCTGTAAACAACCGCGCGGCCGTAACAGAAGCAGAACCGCACGCGCAATCGACCGCCACTTCAATGCCGTCAAGCGAATATAAGACCGTGCTTTTTAAATGGTCAATGTAATCTTTTACGGCACCGTTCGCCACGGTTACCTTCCCCAATTCGGCACCTGCCGGTGAGGGAAAGGTTGTCGCGCCGTCCAACACAATGGCTTCGATCTCTTCTTCCAACGCATCGGGCAGTTTTTGCCCTTCTCCACTGAAAATTTTGATGCCGTTAAACTCGGCGGGATTGTGCGAGGCAGAGATCATAATCCCCGCATCCGCCTTGTATTTGCCCACCAAAAAGGCCACCGCCGGAGTGGGCACCACCCCCAACCGCGTGACGTCCGCACCTACGGAAGTGAGTCCGGCGATCAATGCCGCTTCCAGCATTGGTGAGGAAAGGCGGGTGTCCTCGCCGATGACAAACATCGGGCGCCGCCGCCCGTCTTTGGCCGCCACAAGCGCGGCTGCTCGGCCGATGCTCATAGCCAGTTCACAGGTCAATTCGGTGTTCGCAATGCCGCGAACACCGTCCGTTCCAAACAGTCGTCCCATTAAGGGTCACTCCTCTTTCGAATGATGTGGGTCGCATCTTTGTAGATGTGATGCGAGGGCACCGTGCCGCGCACACACGAAGTGGGGTACACCTGCGCGTACCGCCCCAGCACCGTGCCGGGGTTGAGCACGCTGTTGCAGC
>JAZULW010000128.1:0-5718 GCA_045603285.1 Acutalibacteraceae bacterium
CGGGGGAACACCCCTCGGTGGCGGCGTGTTTTGACGAGTTGGAGAAACAGGGTTGGCAAGTTGTACGCGTGCCTCTTCGCCCCGACGGCACGGTGATGCCGCAGGATATTGCGGATGCGTGCGGGCCGGATACGGCACTGGTGAGCGCGATGGTGGTGAACAACGAAACGGGCGCGTTTTTGGATATGGCGGATATGGTGAAGCGTGTGAAACGCGTAGCCCCGCAAGCGCTGATTCATACCGACGCTGTGCAAGCGGCGGGCAAAGTGTTGCTCAAAGCCGAGCGCAGCGGTGTGGACTTGATGACGGTGAGCAGCCATAAGACCCACGGCCCGAAAGGGAGCGGTGCGCTCTATATGCGCAAGGGCGTTCGCCTATTGCCGCGGCAGATCGGCGGCGGTCAAGAAGGCGGTTTGCGTTCAGGCACCGAGGGTGTGCCCGCCATTGCGGGGTTCGGTGCGGCGGCGGATGCCTTGCCCCCCGTTTTGGAACAACACGCGCACTTTGCCGCGTTGCGCCAAGCGTTGCTGGAGGGGATTTCGGCACTGCCCGACGTGCGCGTGCACGTTCCCTCAAACGCGGTGCCGTACATTGTGAATTTCTCGGTGATGGGGTTTCGCAGCGAAACGCTGACCCATTTTTTGGCGGAGCGAGACGTGTTTGTGTCGGGTGGTTCGGCGTGTGCCAAAGGAAAGCGCAGTCCCGTGTTAACGGCAATGGGGTTGCCCGAGGCGGAAGTGGATTCCGCCTTGCGCATTAGTTTTTGTTACACCAATACGGAGGAAGACGTGAGGCGGTTTTGTACCGCACTGAAAGAAGCGGTGGCCACACTGCAAAGGAGGACACGATGAAACGAAACAGCAAGAAAGAGGGAGTGTTTTCCTTTTTGTGCAATGTGATTCCCGTGGCACAAGATCCGCCGCGCGAGTGGGTGCGCAAACTTGCGTTTTTGACGGCACTGTTGGTGTTTGTGGGTTCGGCCGGGTATTTGCTGGACGATCTATGGCTTGGGCCCAAACAGACCGAAACCGCCATCGGCACCTTGCGCGACTGGTATTACGATGCCGAAAACAGCGACCAAGTGTTACCGGAACTCCCGGAAGAAGAGGTAGCGTATCCCGACGGGATGTTGCCGAAATTTAAAGCGTTGTACCGCCGCAACCAAGAAGTGCGTGGGTGGCTTCGGTTTGCCGCCGGTGAGGGCGAGAACGATTTGTTCGAAGGTGCCATCGACAACCCCGTGGTGCAAACGAGTGACAACGAGTATTATCTGAAACACGATTTTTGGGGAAAGAAAACCAAAACGGGTGCGTTGTATTTTGACTATCGCAACGATTTGAGCCGCTACGGCAGCAACCGCAATCTCATTGTATACGGCCACAACCTCACAAGCGGGTTGATGTTTTCGCGGTTCAACCGCTTGGCTTCGGGCAAGTTGGAACGCGGCCGTCAGTTGACGACGGTGACGCTGGAAACGCTGTACGAACCGTACACCTACAAGGTGTTCGCCGTGATGGTGATCAACGTTACGGCTGAGGAAGAACCGATCTTTGATGCGTTGCGCACGGAGTTTGACAACGAGGACGAGTTTTTGGCATACGTCAAGGAACTTCGCCGTCGGTCACTGTTTGATTTCGGTGACGTGGACGTGGTGGAAGGTGACGAGTTGCTGACGATGTCCACCTGTTCCAACAAACGCGATACCACGCTGAAAGACGGCCGTATCATTGTGGTGGCGCGCCGTGTGCGCGAAGGCGAGGACCCGACGGTGGACGTGATGAAGACCACCGTGAACGAGGATGTGTTGATGCCCCGGCAATGGTATCTCAACAAAGGATTGGAATTGCCGCGATTTTACCAAGAGGGCGGCCTCTTGGCCACCACCACGAAATACACCGTGATGGGTACACAAACCACCGAAAGCACCGAGGAAACGACCTGTTCGGACGACGAAACGGCGGTGACGGACGGTTCAACCGCGACCACCGCGCCCCCGCCGACAACCACGACTGTGACGGCGGCCGCCGCGACCACGAGCACAACGGTTGCCACGACGACCACGATGACAACCACCGTCACGACCACAACGGTTGCCGCGACGACCACGATGGCAACCACCACAACGGCTGCGACAACGGCAGTGACGAGTGCGGCAACCGCCGCGTGAGAAAAGAGGAATTCCTGTTGCAAGAAGTATTGTTGATCAAAAACGGCGAATTGGCGCTCAAAGGGCTGAATCGCGGTACGTTTGAAGACGTGTTGATGAAAAACATTCGCCGTGCGGTGAAACCGCTGGGCACCTTTGACCTGCGCAAAGCCCAGTCGGCCATTTACGTGGAATCGCGCGAAGGCGAAGTCGATTGGGACGAAGTGGGCGATCGCGTGGCGAAAGTGTTCGGTATTTCGGCATTCTCGCGTGCGTGCGTGGTGGAAAAAGAAGTGACTGCCATTGCACAAGCGGCGGCCGCGTATTTGGGAGAGGTGTTGGCCGAGGCGCGCACATTTAAAGTGGAAGCCAAGCGCGCGGACAAAAAGTTCCCTCTCACCTCGCCGCAACTGTGTGCGCAGGTGGGCGGCTATCTGTTGTCGCGTTTTCCGCACCTGACGGTGGATGTGCACCATCCCGAAACCACCGTATGGATCGAAGTGCGTGAAAAAGCCGCGTACATTCACGGGCCGCAACAAAACGGTGCCGGTGGTATGCCCGTCGGAACGGGCGGCAAGGCGGCCATTCTCATTTCGGGTGGCATTGATTCGCCCGTGGCGGCGTATATGATGGCCAAACGCGGCATTGAACTGACGGGGATTCACTTTGCCTCTCCGCCGTATACCAGCGAACGCGCCGAGCAAAAAGTGGTGTCGTTGCTTCAAAAAGTGAGCGAATATGCGGGGCGTATTTCGTTGCTGGTGGTGCCGTTTACGCGCATTCAAGAAGAAATCGGCAACGCGTGCCCCGAGGAATTGTTTACGCTCATTATGCGGCGGTTTATGATGCGCATTGCCACCCGTATTGCCGCCGAGCAAGAATGCGGCGCGCTGATCACCGGCGAAAGCGTGGGGCAGGTGGCGAGCCAAACCATTCCGGCCATTGCGTGCACCGATGCGGTGGCTGAGTTGCCCGTATTCCGTCCCGTTATCGGGATGGATAAGGACGAAATTATTGCGATCTCCCGTAAAATCGATACGTTCGACATATCCATTCAGCCGTACGAAGACTGTTGCACGGTATTTACCCCCAAACACCCGCGCACGCGCCCTCGCCTTGCACAGGTGGAGGCCGCCGAAGAGGCACTTTGTGTGGACGAGTTGGTGGAAGAAGCCCTGCGCGGTGCACGATTTGTACGTGTATAAAGGCGACAGATAAAGTAGGAGGTGAGCCCCGTGAATGCGGAGATCTTGACGGTGGGAACGGAGTTGTTGCTTGGCGACATCCTCAATTCCAACAGCCAATTTTTATCCCGCGAGATGGCGGTATACGGCATTGATATTTTGTATCAGTCTACCGTGGGTGACAATGCCGAGCGGTTGAAAAGCGCGCTGGAATTGGCGCTTAGCCGTTGCAATATGGTGATTTTGACCGGCGGATTGGGGCCGACCGAGGACGATTTGACGCGTGAAGCGGTGGCGGCGTATTTTAACGTGCCGTTGGAACTTCACGAGGAGAGCGAGCGCCGTATTCGCGAGTATTTTGCGAACACGGGCCGCGAATATACCGAAAACAATCAAAAACAGGCGATGTTGCCGCAAGGGTGTGAGGTGTTTCAAAACGACCACGGCACCGCCCCCGGCTGTGCGATCGAAAAATACGGACAAACGGTGATTTTGTTGCCGGGCCCTCCGCGTGAACTGGTGCCGATGTTCACGGAATACGTCGTGCCGTATCTGTCCCGTCGATGCGACAGCACCATTCACTCACACACGATCGGAGTATTTGGCATAGCGGAATCGATGGTGGACGAACGGTTGCACGACTTGTTGCAAAGCGAAAATCCCACCGTGGCGCCGTATGCCAAAGACGGCGAGGTGGTATTGCGTGTCACCGCTAAGGCAGAGACGGTGGAAGAGGCGGATGCCTTGTGCGCGCCCATCATTGACGAGATCCGCGAGCGTTTGGGCGTGGCGGTATACGGCGTGGATGCCGGCAATCTGCAAAAAACGGTGGTATCCCTTTTGAAAGAGAAAGGACTGAAAATTGCCACGGCGGAATCTTGCACGGCGGGAATGCTGTCGGGAAGGTTGACCGAAGTGTCGGGTGTGTCCGAAGTGTTTGAGTGCGGGGTGGCCGCCTATTCCAAGGAAATCAAGCATCAGGTGTTGGGTGTGCCCGAATCGGTGCTGAAAGAGAAAGGTGCCGTTTCTCCCGAAACCGCCGCCGCGATGGCGATGGGCGCGCGGCGCGTGGGGGAAGCGGATATCGGCGTTGGCATTACCGGTGTGGCGGGGCCCGAACGCAGCGAAGACAAAGACGTGGGCACCGTGTACGTGGCGTTGGCGGATGACCGCCGTGTATGGGTGAAAAAAGTGTTTACGGGCCACGGAGAGGGCGACCGCGAGCACATTCGCTACGTGGCCACGTCTCACGCGCTGGATATGGCGCGCCGCTATTTGGAGGCCTATCCCGGCGTGATGGCGGGCGGACAATTGATCGACAAGTTATACCCCTCTTCGCCGGTCGGGTTTTCTTCTCGCGCCAAAAGAGCGTTTTTGCTGGGAGTACTCGCGTTGGTGGTGTGCGTGGCTTTGTTGCTGGCGTATTTGTACGGCATCCGTCCGCGTCTGAACCAAAAGAAGTTTGACAAATTGTGGCAAGTGTACTCGCAAGAGATCTTGGACACGGAAGAAGATAACGCCTTTGAATACCCTGACGGGATACTCACACGGTTTATGTCCCTGTACCGCGCGAACAGTGACGTGCGCGGATGGGTAACCATCAAAGGTACCGGTATCAACTATCCGGTGATGCAAGAACCCGAGCAAGACTATTATCGCAACCGCGATTTTTATCGCGCTTCGTCCCAGTTCGGCGTGCCGTATGTGGAAAAAGACGTGACGATGACGGTGGGCACCGACAACCGTTCGTTGGTGATCTACGGGAACAATCCGGCAAGCGGGCAGATGTTTGCCGATTTGGCAAACTATACCAACCTCGGGTATTTGCGTTCCC
Source organism: Acutalibacteraceae bacterium (assembly GCA_045603285.1). Lineage (GTDB taxonomy): Bacteria > Bacillota > Clostridia > Oscillospirales > Acutalibacteraceae > RGIG3009. The sequence continues at coordinate 5,165 of JAZULW010000128.1, forward strand.
ACGCAACCATCGAGTGGAATACGCTTTATCGCCAAGATGTGTATAAGATCTTTGCCGTGATGGTGGTGGGTGATGCGGAGCACTATACCGACAATTTTGATTATACGGTGGATACCTTTGAGAACGAAGATGCGTTTTTGGATTACGTGGCGCAAATTCGTCAACGTTCTCTGTTCAACACACCCGTCGGTGTGAGCGAGGGGGACGATCTGTTGATGCTGACCACGCCCATTGAATACGGCTTTGACGGCGCGCGTGTGGTGGTGGTGGCACGGCGCACCCGTACCGATGAATCATCTGAAAACGATCTATCCCGTGCTCGTATCAACGCGACGGTGTTGATGCCGCTTGCGTGGCAACTGCAGCAAGGAGATGTGACGGCCGCCACGGTCACTACGACCACGACCGAGACCACGGTGGAGAGCACGACGGAAAGTACAACCGAAACGGCCCTGACAACCGAAACGACAAGCACGTCCGCGTCGAGTGAAAGCACGACCGTGCAGGAAACCACCGCCACAGGGGCGACAGTGGATACTTCAACCACGGGGACG
>JAZULW010000129.1:0-17296 GCA_045603285.1 Acutalibacteraceae bacterium
TCTAATTGTCTTCCTAAGACCGCTTGGCCTCCGACTTCGTAGCGCCAAACAAACCGTATGAAGATATGTCCGTGGAAGAACTTCAAGAGGCCATTCTTGAAAAGATGCGACAAAACGGACCTGTTACCGCGTATATGGTAGGCACGGTTAGGGAAAACACCCATCGCGGTTCTTTGGAAACATGGATTCGAAGTTTTACCTGACTATGCGAAATCGAAAACGACCAGCTCGTCCTTGTACCGGGCAATCCCCCTTGGAACCCTCCGAGGGGGATTTTTGCAGTAATATGTTGACAAAAAAATCCATAAATACAAAGAAAGTGATTGATTCTTTTGGGAGATTGGTGTATAATGTGTAGAATTGGAATATGACAGAATACAAGGAGTCGATTGTGCCAATGTTCAACAACATATTGGAAACTATCCGCGATGCGGTGTGGGGTGTTCCCACAATGGTCTTACTATTGGGAACGGGTTTGTTATTCACCATTCGATTAAAAGGAATGACCTTTTTACGGTTTCCCCGTGCCGTTAAAATGATTTTTGAAAAAGAAGAAGGTGCCGGCGGTGACGTTTCGCCGTTCGCCTCGTTGTGCACCTCTCTTGCCGCAACGATCGGTACGGGCAGTATCGTCGGTGTTGCGACCGCACTGCGCATCGGCGGGCCGGGCGCGTTGTTTTGGATGTGGGTTTCCGCCCTGTTGGGTATGGCCACCAAATATGCCGAGTCGTTGCTTGCCGTCAAATACCGTACGCAAGAGGAAAACGGCCAATACGCGGGCGGCCCGATGTACTATATCCAAAACGGTATGGGCAAGAAGTGGATCCCCCTGGCGAAGGCCTTTGCTATTTTCGGCTTGATCACGGCTTTGCTTGGTTGTGGTACGTTTCCGCAAGTAAACGCGATCACCGAATCGATGAACGGTCTGTTCCACATTCCTTCGTGGATCACCGGTTTGGCGATTGCCGTGCTTTCCGGTGCGGTTATTCTTGGCGGCATCAAATCCATTTCGAAAGTGGCGGAATTTGTGGTGCCCATCATGGCCGCCTTATATGTCGGCGGCGCCATTGCGGTGTTGTGCCTTAATTTTGCCAAAATCCCCGGCGTATTTTCGGAAATTTTCTCCTGTGCCTTTCGTCCCGCGTCAGTCGCCGGCGGCATTGGCGGTACGGTTGTGGTATCGGTGATGACGTCGCTTCGCACCGGCATTGCACGCGGCATTTACACCAACGAAGCCGGCCTTGGCAGTTCTCCCATCGTTTCGGCTTCCGCCAAAACAAATTCCTGTGTCAGACAGGGCTTGATCTCCATGACGGGTGTGTTCTTTACCACCATTGTGGTGTGCACCATGACCGGATTGGTGATCCTTTCTTCCGGATTGTTGACCACCTCCGCCGCCGACGGCAGCGTTTTGGCAAGCCAGGCATTTGGCATCGGTCTGCCGGGGAATATCGGTGAATATATCGTCACCATCGGCATCATCTTCTTCTCATTCACCACCATCATCGGTTGGTGCTACTACGGTGAGCGCTGTGCCGTATATCTCACCGGCAGCAACAAGATTATGTTTGCCTATAAGATCGTGTATATTTTGATGTTAGCGATTGCGCCGTTCCTGGCCTTGCAAGCGATTTGGACGTTGGCCGATATCACCAATGCTTTAATGGCATTCCCCAACCTTATTTCGTTGATTGCACTCCGCAAAGATGTGGTGACGGAAACGCAAACGTTTTGGTTAAATGAAAAAGCCAACAAGAAGAAAAAAGAATCCGCGACTGTTTGAGAACCCACCTTTTCTTGTTTAAAAGTTAACCGCCTATTCCCTGTCCCCTGCCGATTGCTCGGCGGGGGCTTTTTTTATTGTCCGTTTTCTCAAAAGGTGACGAGAGGGATGGCCCCCTCCATAAAGCCCTTTCTGGGGCTTTAAACGGCCTTTTTAAAAGGGCGCACTTTTCCCCTTGGTGTTGCTGCACAACGCTAAAAAAACAGGCTCCGCGCCCGTAACGCGTGTTACGGGCGCGGAGCGTTTTTGTTTCAATTTACAGCCATTCTTTGCGAAGGCGGTTGGTGAAACGGAGACGTTGCTCCATTTCGTACATTTCGTCTTCCAGAATGGTTTCGTTCTCGCTGCTGCGGGTACGCACACTCTGGTAAGGAAGGCCTTCCAGTTTCTGATAAATTTTAACGTTGGTGGCATAGTTGCCGAAACGAATGTTGGACATAGCGCCGATGATATCCATCAGTTCTTCTGCTTTTTCCATATCGGTTTGCGCCAACTCAAACATCTTGACATACAGGTCGGGATGCAGGTTGCTCAAAATACCGCAGTGACCGGCGGCACCGTCCTTCATCGTTTGAAGCAACGTGGTGGTGTTAGCGTTGAAGATCTTGAGGCGCGTACCCTTGACCGCATCCAACTTCTCCTTGATCTTGACAGCGGAGCAAGTGGTGTCTTTCATAAAGACAAAGCGGTCGGTCTTGGCCAATTTGCCGAGGGTATCGGCAGGGACAGAACGCATATAGCGGTTGGGACACTCATAAATGCCGAGGTCCATATCCGGAATGGCTTCCATAATCTTATCGATATTCCGCAACAGGACATCGTCGCTCTCTTCTTTTTCCGCAAGGCGGTTGGCAATGAGCACCAAGGCTTTGGCACCGGTATCAGCCATCGCTTTCAATTCTTCAATGGCTTTATCGGAAAATTCGGTGGTATGACCGGAGACGACCACGTCCATCGTATCGGGGGCGGCTTTTACCGTCTCACGGGCAATCAACACGCGGTCTTCAATCGGGAGATAGAAGATCTCGCTGGACAGGCACGCGGCAAACACGCCGTGGCAGCCTTTGGCGGCATACCACTCGGTAAGGGCGCGCAAGCAACCCACGTCAACACTGCCGTCTTTGTTAAACGGTGTCAGCATTGCGGGATAAATACCACTGTTGAGCATTTTCATAGTAATCAACCACCTTTATTATTCGCCGGTCAAACCGGAACGTTCGATACCTTGGATAAACTGCTTTTGCAGGAATCCGTACACGATCAAAATGGGCAACACAACCATAAAGGTACCGGCCATCAACGTTGCGTTGGTCAGCGTGTTGTTGTCGTTGATGTTATGTTCGGATTGCAACACGTCGGGCGGCAAGGAGAGCAATTCGGACACGCCTTGCAGACGCATCGACACGAGCATAATACCGCTCTTGTTGAGGTACATACTGGGCTCATAATAGTCGGCCCAGTGCCAAATGAGCGCCAACACGAGAACCACGATATACACCGAACGGGCAACCGGGAACACCACGTGCGTGAAGGTGCGGATAAAGCCGCAACCGTCCACACGGGCCGCCTCTTCCAATTCGCGGGGTTGACCCAAGAAGAATTGGCGGAAAATGTAGATAAACAACGCACCGCGCAGACCAAAGCCGAAGAAGCACGGAATGATGAGCGGGTAGTAGGTGTTCAGCCATTCCAAGTTGGTGTAGATCAAATACTGCGGAACGATGATGGACTGCGTGGGAATGAGCATCGCCAAAATGACGAAGAACATGGCAACCTTACGGCCAAAAAATTCGAACCGCGCAAGTGCATAGCCCGCCATCGAACAGGAGATCAACTGTCCAAGGGTGGCAACCACCGTAACAAACACGGAGTTTTTGAGTGCCGTCCAATAATCCATAAGGCCGATAACCATAGTGAAGTTTTGGAAATGCAACTCACGGGGGAGCCAACGAACCAAGTTGTTGTTCAAGTCGTTATTGTTCATCAGCGATGTGGCCAACATAAACAGGAACGGATACAAGAAGATGAAGGCCAAACCGGCCATAACCGCATACAAGAGAATCTGCGGAATGACTTTGGTTGTTTTTTTACCGGCCGTGCTCAAGGCGCGGGTGGCGGAAGCAGTGTTAATATTCACTTATCTTTTCCCTCCGTATCCTTGATTTTTACGCACATAATTGCCGATGACCAAGAAGGCAATGCCAATGATCAATAAGATGGTTAAGAAATACAACCAACCGAGAGCCGAAGCATAACCGTGTTGCGCATACTTTACCGTAAGGTCGGTGATGTAGGTCAACACTTCGTTGGTGCTTTCGGTGGACGAAGTGATGATGGTGTAGATCAAGTTGAGAAGCAAGATGGGTGACACCATCGGCAACGTGATTTTCCAGAACATTTCGTAGGCGTTTGCGCCGTCGATCTTGGCCGATTCGTACAACGCGGGCGAAATGCCCAAGATAGCGGACAAGAACAAAATGATCTGCACCGAGCTTTGCCATAAGATACGAATGATGGTGGCGAACAGGGAGTCCAAAATTTTCACAATGTCGGTACCCAGGTACAAAAGCCATTGGCGCGGAATGATGGAACTGTTGGACAACGAAATGATCTGCGTATCCACACCCTGTGAAAGCAACTGGGTCATAACCGCGCCGGTGCCGAGCACAAAGGGCAACAGGAAGATAACGCGGAAGAATCCTTTGCAATAGGTCACTTTGCTCAGCATAACCGCCAAGATAAGGGAGAAGATAACCACCAGCGGTGCGTTGATAACAACGTTTTTGGCAACACGCCACAAACGCGGTAAGAAGTTGGTATCCGTGCGGAACGCACGCACATAGTTTTCAAATCCTTCCACCAAAATGTGAAAGCCGATTTTTTCACTATCCAGGTCACCGAAACTCAGCAAGAGCGAGGAAAACACCGGAAACAGGAAAAAGACGCACACACCAATAATAAACGGTGTGAGATAGAACAACCCGATCAAACTGTCACGGGTGGTCATGGAAAGTTTAGACCGTTTCATATCATTTCCTCCCTTTCACTTAATTTGCCGGTGCCAAAACCAAATAGTTTTGGGCTTTTACCGCGTTGCCTTCAAAATCGAAAGCTTCGTCTGCATAGTTAATCACGATGCGATAGCCGTTCGCATACGTAACACATACTTGTTTGTCACTCAAAATCTCGTGTTTCACGATGCTTTCACCGCTGACATCTTTGAGCGCTGTTTTCAACTCGCTTGTTACTTCAATGACGCGGTCTTTCCATTGTGCAAATTCGCTGGAGAAGAGAGCGTTGTAAGTGGTGCCGTACAAGTTGAGAGATTTATTTGCCGTCAACTCAAAGGTGGGCGTTGCACCGTATTCAATCCATTGAAGCTTCAGCTGTTGCAAGTCGCCGGTACGGTTGCCGGGCAGCGTCGAGTACGACACATTGCCGCTCACAATCATATAGTACCACGGAATGGACTCATCCGTCATCTGTTGCATCGAAGCGCCCGTGGGCATATCGTACAGATGTTTGGCGGCGGGCAACGTATACAAGTTGCCGCCCTGCGAAGCTGCAAAAATCTCGTTGGAGGCTACTTCTTTCCAGACTTGCACCGTATTGAAACGGTTGGAAACAAACTCTTTATCATAGTCGGGATAAATGCGTTTACCCACCGTGGGAAGAGCCAACAACAAGTTGTCGTACCGATTGGTTTCTTTTTGCATTTTCGCCAATTGTTTCGACACACGTTTGGGGGTGAGTAAGAACAGTTCTTCCATTTTATCGGTAATCGGTACGTTGGTACCTTTTACCGAAATGTAGTTGTTTTTATTGGTATACAACAATTCGGTTTCGAGAGAAACGGTCAGGTCGCTTTGGGAACCGACAAAGTCGTTAAAGGCATCCATACCTTTTCTGCCGCCCAAGTCCTTATCGGTCTTGTTGACCTGCGGATAAATGCCGTAGCCGTCTTTGCCCCAGCCGCGCAACAACACATCCAAATCTTGGAAACCGCTATCAATGAGTGTTTGGCAAATTTCCTGTGCTTGTTCAAAGCTGGTCATCGGCACATAGGCATCCAGCATCGCGTCTTCTTTTTCCGCACCCATAAAGAGCGTGAGGAACAATTCGCGGGCTGCGCCTTCATTCTTATTAAGCAAACCGTTCTCGATCAGATACTCGCGGTACGCATTGGCCATACCGCTGTAATCCGCCTCGTCATCCGTGAGAAGGAAATAGGTGATCTCACGATCTTCAACTTGCAGGTCAGTATCAAATTTTACACCGAAGTTTTCCTGTTTGACAGCGGCACTGCTTGCGTCGCTGACAGCAGACAAGAAGATGCGGTATTCGTTACGATACCACAGTTCAAAAGAAGAACGGTGGATCGGCACGGCCGAAATTTCAAGCGCCGCACTCGCCACGATCTTGGCATTCTCTTCGCCATCGGTGATGGCCGCCAAAATAGCGGTGTTGTCTTTTTTGATACCGTAGATGGGCAACATAGCGGTGGGTTCTTGTTTGTCCGCCAACGTTTTTTCCAAATCCATCGTATCGTAAATATCGAGTTGGATGGGCAAGGCGTAGGCACTCTTGTCGTCTACACGGTCAAAATAGGTGATGGCACCGCTCCCGTCGGGATACACCAAATAACCGTCCATAGTGGTTTCCTTGGCCACCGCGCCGAAGAAGGGCAACGGCTCGATCTTAACAATAACATAATCGCCATCTTCGCGGATACTGTCTGCCGGAATGCGGGCAACCAAATTGCCGTTTTCCAACGCTACTTCCAACGTTACGGCAATGCCTTCCTCCGGGAATTCAATGGCAAATTGCAAGCCGTTTTCGCTCACTTTTGCCGTCACGTTCGCATCCGAGGAAGCGGAATACGCCGTTTGCGTATTGCCGCGTGTTTCGGTTCTGGCAGCATAGGTGACCGCCAAAAGCGAGGTCATATACGCTCTCCACGTGCGCGAACTGTCTTGCAGTTCACTGAACGTTTCGGATGTCATACCGGAATACCACACCGCACCGGTGGGTTCTTCGGCTTCGGGTTCATCCTCGTCCTCATCTTCCGATGCAGGGTCGGGCGTTGCCGCGCCCTTTTCCAAACGGAACATCATATCGTCTTCCTTAAAAGAAAGCGTGATGTCGCCATCGGTACACACCGGCACGTAAACGGAACTGTCTTCCGTCCAATCGGTATATACCGTTTGGGCTTTTTGATTGTCCTCTGCCGGCGCTTGCCCGGCCAACAGAGGTTGCGATATCAGCAGCAAACCAAGGAGTGCCACTGTCGCAATGCGCCATATATAGGTACGTTTTTTCATACCATTACTCCTCTCATTCGGTTTGTTCGTCCGGTCTTTACATCATCAATTGTGCTTCCAGGAAGATATCCTGCACAAACTGGATAAGGCATACAACCAGCGAATAGCCGAACAGGGCCACAAACCAGATCAAGACCATGGCGAAAACCGAGATCAGACTGACACCGATCGTCCGCTTGATCGTATAGTCGTTCAAACGCTGTACTGCACGGAAGAACAAGTAAATATACCAAATGGTGACACCATTGACCAACACAGCGAAGATACCTTTTTCGCCCCAACCCATCACATGCGACAAGCACATAGCGATGACGTTGGCCAAAATGTAGGGAATCATCGAATAACCCACGCAAATAAAGTTTTCCTTCAGCGTGGACTCACCGTCCATCTGCGCGGAGAGCAGATACACCGCTATGATCCACGTGAGCACCGGCAACATCAATTTGATGAATTCGAGCACGAGGTTGGCTTCATCGGGATTGACGTCTTGGAACGGATAGTGCACCGTAAAGATGAATATGATACGGACAACAAACACCGCAATCAACACAAGCAACGGTGCGCCGATCTTCACACGGCCACGGCCGTATTTGATGGCTTCAAAGAACCGAGCCGGTCGGAACAATACGTTGGTGCCGAAGAGGATTCCGTTTTTTAGGGTGATCGTTTGCACGTAACCAAGTTCGAATTTTTCAAGCAACGCTTTGGCTTTGCCTTGTAACACGATTGTGCCGAGCAACAAAGCCATAAACGCCACAACAGCGACAAGAGCGACTACCCAGAAGTTGCTCTTCATAAACTCATAGCGAAGTTCGGCAAACGCCGTGGAATATTCTTCACGGTTAACGGAGTTTCTAAAATACTCCATCGCCAAGCGCCAGTCTTTTTTCTTCATCGCGGTTTTACCGGCGCCGTAGTAAGCGGTGGGGTATGTTTCGTCGATGCTGAGAACTTCTTGCCAAAGAGCTTCGGAACCCTCATAGTCACCTTCATCATAAAGCAAGGTGGCTTTTTGCACCGTTTGAATAAACGCGGTAGGTTCCAACACGGTAATGGTGCCGTAGGTTTGGTCCAACACGTACAGGCAACCCTCATCGTCTACAACGATGGAAACCGGAATCTCAAACTCGCCTTGGGCATTGCCTTTACCGCCGAACACAGCAAGCAAGTTACCGCCGCTGTCGTATTGGTAAAGGTGGCATCCTTTTTCTTCCACTACGGTGATGATGCCGTTTTTATCCACACAGATGTCGGAGAACTGGGGTTGTTCGCCCTCGATGATCTCACCAAACATAAACTCCTTGCTGATGATGTTGCCGCTGAAGAAGCTGCTGATGGCATCTTTGATGGCCGTCCAACCGGTAGCGCGGCTACCGACTTTTTTGTAGATGTTGTTGCCTATGGTATTTAAAACTTTGATTTGACCCTCTTCCGTATCGCGGCTGACGGCATAGATCATGCCGCGGCTGTCCAAACAGAAGTTCGTGTAGGGGGATGCGGTTTTCTTGGCAAACACTTTCTTCTGTTCTTCCGAAGCAAACGCGCGCAAGAAAGCATCTTTGAGGCTAAAGCCGACATCCGCTTGACCAATGTAACCGCGGAACGTGTTACTACTGTCAACGCGCATGATGTTTTCGCCCATCAACACATACAACGCACCCGCTTCGGTCATACCGATCTTGGTGGGGTTGTAGGTCAATATATCCGACAACATCGGAGAATCCGGCAAGCCGTAATTCTGGATAAGTTCACCTTCGGCGGTCAAGTGCACGATGCGGCTGTTGCCGGTATCGGCAATGAAAATCTCGCCGTTGTCTTTTACATACATACCTTGGGGGTTGAGGAAATCTTCCCCATCCGCTGTGGTATATTCCATCAGCAACTGACCGTCTTTTGTCATTTTCACGACACGGCCGTTGCCGGTATCCGCCACATACAAATTACCCGAAGCATCCATAAACAGATCCGTAGGACGGCTGAAGTGGGTACGTTCATTTTCGGCGGACAGAACAGTGTTGATGGTATACGCATAATCGTATACATCCGGAACGGCTACTTCAACACCGTCGTTGATGGTGTAGTCGCCCGTCGGTGCGGCTGCGCCGGCTGTGAAGCCGACGGAAAGCACCGATATCAGAACCAGCAATATGGCAATTGTTTTTTTCATGCTGTCTATCGTTCCTTCCTGTCAATTCTTCTCTGCCGGTTTTTAGCCTTTAATACCGGAGTGGATCATCGTTTGCATAACGTTGCGTTGCGAAATCGAGAACAAAATGATGGTCGGCATCGTCATAAGCAACGTTGCAGCGGACACGGCGCCCGCACGGCCGATGCCGGTACCGATGGTCTGCAGGGCAAGCGGCAACGTTTTCATCGCTTGGTCGTTCAAATACACAAGCGGAGAGAAATAGTCGTTCCACGTGTTCACGAAGCAGAAAATCAACATCGTCACCCAAGCGGGTTTGAGCATCGGCATAATGATGCGCCAGAAAATGTACATTTCGCCGCCACCGTCAATACGGGCAGCTTCGATAAGTTCGTTGGGGAGCTGTTGCACGAACTGTTTAATAAGGAAGAAATAATACGCAGAGGCCAACGCCGGAATGATGATGGCCGCGTAACTGTTGACCAACCCCAACTCATTGATAACCAAGTATTTGGGGATCTGCGTAACCTGCGGCGACACCATCAAGGCGGCCACGATGATATCAAACCAAAGTTTGCTGCCCGGAGGATTGTGTTTCACCAAGCCGTAGGCGGCAAGGGACGTGATGATAACCGTAAGCACAACGGTCACAACGGTGATAATCACACTGTTATACAAATACCGCGTGTACGGGACCGCCGAACTGGACAAGGACATCATCAAGTCCGAAAAGTTTTTCAAAGTAGGGTTGCGAACAAAGAACTGGGGCGGGAAAACATACAATTCGCTGAGGGGCTTAAACGCCGTACTCACCAAATAGACCAGCGGCAATGCCGTGAAACAGACAAGCGCGATCATAATGATGTATACCGCCGTCCAAGAGCTATTACGCTTTAAGCGCTCGGCCGTCATAGGACGATGCCGTCTTTTAAATTTATGCATACTCTCTGACCTTTCCTTTCCCTTTCGATCACTCACGCAACGCGTGCATGACCACGCGGCCGACAATGAATGTTAACAAGAACAACACGACCGCCACGGCAGAAGCGTAACCCATTTGGAAACGCATAAAACCGTAGTCATACAAGTGTGCGACGATGGTGTGACCGGCGTAGTTGGGACTGGGCATACCGGCAACGGAAATCGCGATGTCGAACACACCGAACGCACCGGTAATGGTGTTGACCGCGCCAAACAACAATTGCGGTTTCATTTGCGGCAAAGTCAGATACTTGAGTTCCTGGAAACGGCTGCGCACACCGTCAATGGCGCCCGCTTCGTATAACGATTTGTCTACGTTTTGCAGACCGGCCAAGAACACGAGGAACCCGGTACCCATACTCATCCAAATCGCGATGATGATGATAACGGGCAAGATCGTTTTGGGGTCTTGTGTCCACAAAATCGGATCGTCAATGATACCGATGTTGAGCAACACGTTGTTGATAAGACCGTAACGGTCGGACGAGAAGAAGTACAGCCAAACCGTACTCATCGCGATACCGCTTGTGATGGAGGGAGCGTAGAACGCCAACGCAAACGCGTTACGAAATTTCAGTTGGTTGAGCACCCACGCGGCAAAGAAACTGAGGAAGTAGCCGACGGGGCCCACAATGACGGCGTACACGATGGTGTTACCGAACGCCGTCCAGAATATCGTGTCATCCACCATCAACAATTCGTAGTTTTTAAAACCGATGAACTTGGCTTCTTGGAACATGTTGTAGTCCGTCAAGCTCAACACAAAGGCGATGACAACGGGCAACAGAACAAACACGATAAATAAGAGGAGAAAGGGTGCTTGCATTGCATATCCGATCCAGTTTTTACGAACAAAACTGACGAATTTACTTCTCTTTTGAACAGTCGCAGCCATCGATTATTTCCCCTCCTCTAACTCTGATACGAAGACGCCGTATTCTTCTTGTTTGGTACGTAATTCGCGGTTGATTTCCACAACGGCTTTTTCCAAAGCATCGCGTACCGTCATCGTGCCGGCAACAACCACGTTGGTGAAGGCGTTGGTGATATGACGGCCGGCATAGGCACTACCGAGCACAACCGGCACTTCGCGCACCCATCTCCATTGCTCTTTGATCACGCGAACGTCGTTCTTATCCCAGTCAAGTTCCAGGAACGCTTCTATGTTCGCCGTGGTCCAACGGGCTTCGATACCCACACGCGCTTCTATATCTCGTGCAAAGGAAAGTTGCACGTCTTTGCTGCTCCACCATTTCAGGAAATCCCAGCAGTACTGATATTTTTTATCGCTTTCCTGTGCGATGAGCATATCTACTTCGGACAAGTTACCGTTGGTGGTACGGTCGACATCGCCGTTTTCCTTTCGAACACCGGGAAGGGGAGCCATTTCCCATTTGCCGATCAACTCGGGAGCGGCGGTGGACAATTGTATGTACAGAGCCGAGTTGCCAACGCCGATAGGCATCTCACCCGTACGGAAACGGTTGAAGAAGTTGGCCGCTACCGGCATACTGTAGTGCGTAAACATTTCGGTGAGTTCACGGAATGCACGGTAAGCTTCGTCGGAATCCAGCGCGGAATAATACCCGTCTTCCGTATAGTATGAACCGCCGTTTTGATACAAAAACTGCGTATAGTCGTTCGGTTGATAGTAGGTCAAGCCATTTTCGAACAACTGCGGCAACGTCACATCGTAAAGTTCTTCACGCGTTTCGGGAATGGTGATGTTGTATTTGGAAATCACGTCGGTACGGTAGAACAACGATGTGAAGAGCATGGTTTCGGGCAAGGCATACACGCCGCCTTTATAGGTAAGGGGGGTGAATACCTGCGGCAAGAAGCGGGAAGCAACCTCTTCATAGTCGCTGAACTGTGTCAGATCAACCGCGGAATCACGGATGGCAAATTCAACAGGAGAGGTAGCCCCCATACCCAGCACCACGTCAGGCGAGGTGCCGGACGTGACCGAGAGCATCAACATATTGGCACTGCCGGTCGACAACTGGCCGGCGGGGATGACGTTCATATTGATCGCCACACCACTTTGGGGCGTATACCCTTCATCGGCCATTTCCTGAATGGCTTCGGCCCACTCGGTACCGCGGGAGATCCACACGGTGATGCTGTCTTTGATCTGAACGTCACCTTCGAGCATACCGCCCACGCTATTATAATCCTTCATAAAGGAGATGAGGAAGTTTTGCCACGTGCTGATCATCTTTTGCCAGAAAGTCGATTTGCGAGAAGGCACGCTTACGTCTTTGGCAGCAACGTTAAACTCGTCAATCAAGAGCGGCATTTTTTGCATGTCCAAATACCATTGACCGAGGTTGGTTTGCGCTTGCTCCAATTGGTTGTAGCGTTTCGCAATGGTGAACGGATCTTCGATCATCGCTTCGATCTGGCGCAGAATGGAAACCACGCTGCTGCCCATACTGGTGGATTTGCCGGAGATCGTGTTCATGGTGTCGTATTGCTTTTGCAGATCGTCTCTTAATTTATTGAAATTTCCTTCCAAATCAGGAATGTAACGGAAGAACTTGTAGTCGTAGTTCGGATCGGGGTCGTTACCGGTAAGTTTGCTGATTTCCAGCATCATCTCGGAGAGCAAGGTCATATCGTCGTACATTGTCTGCACGATTTCACGAACCGGGCCCATGGTAACCGCCATCGACAACGTATGCGTTTTGCCGGCTTCGAGGTAGAAATAAAACTCTTCTTCTCCGTCACCGAGGATAACCGTTTGCCAGTTGGTGCTGTAATCAAACCGCACTTCCAGCAACTCGGAGAAAGGTGTTTCCCCGTCGATCATAATGCGGCGGTAGGAAGGCAAACCGTCGTTCCAGTTTTGCATCACACGCAACGCAATTTTATAGTAACCGGTCTTGGGAACCTCAAAGGAGAAATCAATGGTTTGGTTGCCCGCACGCCAAGCATTACCGCCTACCGAGTTGAACACGCGATAGCCGTTGGAACTGGGTTCCGTGGAGGGGTCGCCGTTGCTTTCAATGCGGATGGTCGAGTCGCTCTTGAGCGAAACGTGATTTTCCGCTTGGAAAGTGAGCAAACCTTCCGCCTCGTTCGCCGTGGGATATTGAGAAACTACCTCTTGATAGGACTCAACCGGCACATAGGGTTGCACCGTAACGGCAGAAATGGCCAGATCCTGCGAAATGTGCGTGAGGCCAACGGTGTGTTCGCCTGCCTCCAACACGAAAATGAGGGGGGTGGAGTAGTAACCGCTTGCGTCGTACAGTAACGTGTTTTGCCACGTTTTCACTTCCACAACGGAAGGACGCACTTGGTCGCCGACATTGTTGGTCTTCACTTCACCCTCGTCTTTAAACAAACGGGTGAAGGCCACGCTGTCCGTTTCAAAATAAGGAGATTTCCCGTCGATCAGCAAGCCGCGTTGAGCCGCACTGCCGGAATCGCCGAGTACCGCATAGTCAAAGCGAAGGACATACCAGCCCGCTGTTTCAAGCGTAAAAGTCCACGACAAATCACCGGCTGCATCATCGGAAACAAGCGCGTTGCGCTCATCGCCGTAAAGGCCGGTTTGGAAAGTGGCTTCGCCTGTTGCGACCACATCTTCCGGCAACAACACAACGGTGTCGCCGCCTTTGGCGTATGTAGATTCGCCGAGCACTTCCGCCATAAACGGGTTGCGTTTGCCAACCTTGTCAACTGCCAGTTGGCCGTCCTCGTTTTCGGTGGATTCCGTCGTCGTGCCGATGGTGTCGTCCGCCGGTGCATCGGAAATCTCATCCGCTGCACACACAAGCGGCGTTGTGCACAAAGCCAACACCGCAAGCAACGAAATCCATCGACTTGCGATCCTGTTCTTTCTCTTGTTTCTCATCGGTGTATCTCCTTTTCCTACCGGATTGTTCAACGCTGTAAGCGTGAGTTCCCTATTTTTTTATGCCGAAATAATGCGAACCATACCGAACGGTTGGCACCTTGTTGTGAAATTGCACAATTCGGCTCTAAAAAAACACGTTCCCATATGAGTTGTACAACTTTTTTATAAAAAAATCAACAATTTTAGGAAGAAATTTAATTTAGTGCAACTAATGTGCAAAATAAGTCAAAAAAATAGGGCAACTTTCTGTGAATATCATACAATATGCCGTCGGCAAACTGGGCATTTGCCGACGGCACTCTTTGTGCAAAATCACAATGAAACATTGAAAATTGTCAAGTTTTGCTCCCGTGCGTAGCGGACCGTATAGGCCGTTCCACCCATATTGTGTTTTAAATAACACACGCACACAGCAGCGTTGTCCACCAATCGGCGATTGCGCACATGCATACACCCATCGTAATAGCGTTCCGCCAACCACACCGTTTTGTCCGCCTGTTTGAGCACCCGGTCGTACGCTTCTTTGTCCGCCGGATTCCAGCCGCGCGTTTGATCTTTGCACGGCAATACCAAAATAAGGCGGATATCCGGATGGGAGCGTTTCAGTTCTAACACTGTTTGCGCCGCGAGCGTGTCGAACCCGCGCGCACCGCCCGCCGCAAAAAAACGCACGCCTTGGGCGATGAGGCTTTCCACCGTTTCGGCCACCCGTTTTTTCACCGCCGTGTATTCGGCAGGCGGTATCACGCGGTGGCCCGTGAAACAGCAACAGTGCTTGCGCATTTTGTCGTCACTCATAGGTTCTCCTTTAAAAAAGCATACAAGCGGCCTGACGGCAATCCCATAACGGTATAAAAATCGCCGTGTATGCCGGTAATAAATCGCATACCGTATCCTTGAATACCGTAAGCACCGGCTTTGTCCATCGGCTCGCCCGAAGACACGTACGCCTCGATTTCGTCTTCGGTCATCGGGGCAAAAACCACTTCGGCACTATCGGCAAAGCCACCGCTTTTTTCGTTGTTGCACAGCCAAACTCCCGTTATCACACGGTGGGTGCGCCCCGACAAACGGCGCAACATCGCTTTCGCGTGTTCGGCGTCATGCGGTTTACCGAGTATCTCGCCGTCGATCACCACGGCGGTATCGGCACCAAGCACGGGTATATCGGGGTGGGCGGCGGCTATCTCTTCCGCTTTGCCGCGCGCTACCTTTATTACCGCTTCGTCCACACCGAGTGTAAGGTCTACCGATGTTTCGCTCGCGGCGGGCCTCACCGTGAAGGTAAGACCAAGCAATGTGCATATCTCCTGCCGCCGCGGTGAAGCGGAGGCCAATACGATCGGTTTCATTTCGTGCTACTCCTTTGCCCATCCTTTTTCATACAAACCGCGCGTAAACCGGCGCGGCGGGGTGCCGCCCGTTCGGTATTCGGAAAGCACCTGTGCCACCCGCTCGGGCGTTTCGTCGGTAAAGTGCAAATACAAAAAGTCCCATCCATCGGTCAGGTCGGGGCGGTCGGCCGTATAGAGCGGCACACTGTTGAACAGCTCGCTGCAACCACCGCTACACATCACGGGAAACGATATCCCCTTGCGGTCAACAAGTGAGGAATGACCGCGGCAAGATGTGCACGACCGCTGTGCGGCCACGGGGCAATTCCGCAACAACATCAACGGTTGCCGTCCGTAAGCAAAGAAGCCCGTTCCCTTCTCCCCTTTGGCAAAGCACAGTTGCCCCCCTGTCAATTCAAACGACAGCACCGCCGCTTCCACACCGCTTTCCACTGCGGCCGACAACGCGTGGCGATTGGTGATGTGCAAACTCCACGCCGCCACGGGAGATAAGTCTGCTTCCAACGAAAGCGGGATCGCGCCGATGTTGCCGCACAAAGCGAATCGTGCACCGTGTTCTTTTGCCTCTTTCAAGCGGCGTAACATCTCCTCTTCACGCCCAAACAAACCGCGCGGAATCTCCACGCCCCACTTTTCCGTTTGGGGAAAACAGCCCGGTGGCACCACATACCAATCCGCTTCGCCCGTGATCTGTTCTTCGGTTGCCACGCGCGCCACCAGTCCCTTGAGGAAATGGCCATCGAACGACAGGGTTGGGGGAAGTTGTGCCACCGTTTGCACCGCGGGTACGGCGGCACGCGCATCGGCCATCTTGTCCAGCGCCGCACGGCGCAAGGCGTTCAAAGAGGAAGCCGGCAACATCAACCCGTCTTCAATTTCACAGTCAACAGCGGAAAACCAAAAAGGCGTTCCACCCGTTTTGTTCAGTTGCTCGGTTGCCCGTTCGACCGTAAGCGGGCGGTTGAGCGCCGCTTGCGGCAATTCGCCTTGCACGGAAGCGGTAACCGTACCGTCAAACACCGTCAACTGCACGGGTTTCTCCGCGCATACCGTCAACTGCGCCGTGAGCGGCACACGCGGTGTTTCTTTTTCATATAGGTGTGCCAAGCGTGATAATACCGCCCCGTCGGCGGCGGTAACGTCCTCATAACGGCGGAACCCGAACATGGTACGGTCACGTTTGCCCGTAAAATAACCATCCGTGAAGCCGTTGCGCGAAAACACGGCTTCCAAATCGTGCTCCAACTGTGCATCGGGTGTTTTTCCGTCCAACAAACGGCGGAATACGGCGGTGGCCGCCGCCACGTATTCGGGGCGTTTCATCCGCCCTTCAATCTTAAGGGAGTCAACCCCGCACCCGTACAACGTATGTAAATGATGACGCAAACAAGTATCCTTTAAACTGAGAGCACACTCACCCTCGGGTTTGTGCCCCACGGCAAACGGCATACGGCACGGCTGTGCGCACAAACCGCGGTTTCCGCTTCGGCCGCCAAGCAAGGCGGATAGTTCGCATTGCCCCGAAACGGACATACACAGTGCGCCGTGCACAAAAACTTCCAGTTGTGCGCCGCGCCCCGCACATGCGGCAATTTCCGTCGCCGTCATTTCCCGAGCCAGCACCACGCGTGAAAATCCGTCCGCACATAAACGGTCCACCCCGCGCGGCGTGTGGCACGTGAGTTGGGTGGAGGCGTGCAGCGGCAAAGAGGGAAACTGTGCGTGTATCACACGCGCAAGACCGCGGTCCTGCACGATCAAGGCATCCGCCCCTGCTTCGGCGGCGGCGCGCGCCGCCGCAAGCGCATTGGAAAATTCCGTCTCGCTCACCAACACGTTCAGTGC
>JAZULW010000130.1:0-19088 GCA_045603285.1 Acutalibacteraceae bacterium
TGATGGAGGAGATGAGCATACGGCGAATGGCACCACACTCATTTTGAAGTGGTTTGTACTCTTCTTCCGAAAGATACGCCGAACGATACAACAACTCAAGCCAATATTCTGATTCATAACATTCTTTGAGCGCAATTTGCATTTTGGCAATAAAATCCGATGTGCTGTGAGCGTATTTAGACTCGTGAATGTTCGCACCAATGCTCGTGCCCGAACGGAGAAGTTGATTCGTTAAAACTGTTTCTTTTTGTGTTGTTTTAATGTTTCGGCAAATTGATACGATCGTTACCGCAAAATCTTTTGCTTTGTTGAGCATAATGTTTTCTGCCATCGCTTACCACTCCTTAATACAAGTGTAGCACAAGTAGGCACCTTTGTCATTAGCGAAATTGTATTCGCCCCTTAGCCGGCGAAGCCGATTTCGCTCGCGAAGCGAATTTCGCTTTTGAAGAAAATTTAGCTCGCCGATAGGCGAATATAGCTGAAAAGAGCCTTGTCAAATGACAAGGCTCTTTTCGTGGTGGGCGTAAACGGACTCGAACCGCTGACCTCCTGCGTGTGAAGCACGCGCTCTAACCAGCTGAGCTATACGCCCGTATTCAGCCGCCGCTGTTGCAGCGACCAAATGAAGTGTGGTGACCCGAACGGGAATCGAACCCGTGTTACCGCCGTGAAAGGGCGGTGTCTTAACCGCTTGACCATCGGGCCATATGTGACAGGCCTTAAGCCCTGTCACACTGGTGGCTGTAACTGGACTTGAACCAGTGACACTGCGGGTATGAACCGCATGCTCTAGCCAACTGAGCTATACAGCCATATGCGTTCCCCCGCAGGGGACGCAGATTATTATATAGTATGCGGCAGAGGTTTGTCAAGCATATTTTTCAAAAAGATTGTTCTTTTTCTCAAACGGATGCATTTCCAAACACACTGATACAATGCGTGGGACAATTTTCAGCGCATTTGCCGCACCCAACGCACTTTTCGGGGTCAATAACCGCGAGGAAATCTTC
Source organism: Acutalibacteraceae bacterium (assembly GCA_045603285.1). Lineage (GTDB taxonomy): Bacteria > Bacillota > Clostridia > Oscillospirales > Acutalibacteraceae > RGIG3009. The sequence continues at coordinate 1,014 of JAZULW010000130.1, forward strand.
AACGTGAATGGCATCGTACTCGCATACCTTGGTGCATTTGCCGCACGCAATGCATCCCACCGTACACGCTTTGCGGGTAACGGGGCCTTTATCATGGCTGGAACAGCGCACCAAGCCTTTGGACTGGGCGGTATTCATCACGATGAGGTGTTTGGGGCAAGCGGCGACGCACTTGGTGCAACCGCGGCATAACGTGGGGTCGATTTTGGCCAAGCCGTTTTCCACTTTGATGGCACCGTACTGACACACTGCCACACAGTCCCCGTAACCAAGACAACCGTATTGGCATTGCCAGTTGCCGCCGTAAAACAAGTTCGCCGAGGCGCACGAAGGCAGACCGCTGTATTCGAGTTTGCGGGCAGTGTGGGTTTCGCAACCGCCGCACCGCACCAACGCCGTTTTGATTTCCACTTTGCCGCTGACACCGAGCAGATCGCCCGTTGCCTCGGCCACCGCTGCACCGCCGGGGGAACAAAGCCCCACCGCCGCACCGTGGTTGGCCATGGCATCGGCATACCCGTCACAACCCGAATAGCCGCACGCACCACAGTTGATACCGGGGAGTTTTTCGCGCAGAGCCTGCACTTTTTCGTCAACCGGAACGGCCATTAAGATGGAGGCAACCGCCAAAATGAGGCCGGCAACAAGGCCCAGACCGCCCACCAACAAGATTGCCAATAAAATGGGGTTCATTTACCGTCCACCTCCTATTCACAGACCAAACAAACCTTGGAAGCCAAGGAATGCAACCGACACGATCGAGGCTGCCACCAACGTGATGGGAAGCCCTTTTAAACTTTGGGGAATTTCGGCGCTCTCCAACCGTTCGCGAACTCCCGCAAACATCACCATTGCGAGCATAAAACCAAGGCCCGCGCCGAGCGCGTTCACAATGGATTGACCGAAATTGTAGCCACTGTCAATGTTGAGAATGGTCACACCGAGCACGGCGCAGTTGGTGGTAATGAGCGGCAGATAAATACCGAGTGCTTGGTACAGCGGCGGAACAAACCGTTTGAGCACGATTTCCACCAATTGCACAAGTGCGGCAATGATAAGAATGAACACAATCGTTTGCAAATACGCAAGTTCGCCTTGCAACAAATACGTGTAAATGGGCCACGTAGCCGCAGTGGCCAATACCATAACGAAGATAACCGCCACCGACATTCCTACGGCGGAGCCCAGTTTTTTGGACACGCCGAGGAAAGGGCAAATGCCCAAAAACTGCGACAACACAAAGTTGTTGACCAGAAGACCGCCGATGAGAATGGCGAAGAAACTGCCGTTATTCATGGTCGGTCACCTCCCCGTGACAGGCGCCCGCCATCGGGCAGGCGGCACAAACTTCGGAAGAAAGTTCTTTGCGTGCCGAATCGTGTTCCAATTTGGTAGACAAACGGTTGGCAATCCAAATCAGCATACCGAACACAAAGAAACCGCCGGCAGGCAATACAAAAATGGCAATGGGCGGAATCAAACCGCCTTCAGGCCAACCGAAAATGGTACCGTTACCCAAAAACTCACGGATGCCACCCATCACAATGAGCGCGGCCGTAAAACCGACACCCATACCGAGACCGTCAAGTGCCGACAAACCAACCGTGTTTTTACCGGCAAACGCTTCGGCACGGCCGAGAATGATGCAGTTTACCACGATAAGCGGCAAATAAATGCCCAGCGCACTGTCAATTGCGGGCAAATAGGCTTTTACCAGCATCTGGACAATGGTGGTAAAACCCGCAATAACCACAATGTAGGCGGGAAGGCGCACTTTGTCGGGAATGCATTTGCGCAGCAACGAAATGACAATGTTGGAGCACACCAACACAAACGTGGCGGCGGCCCCCATGCCGAGGCCGTTAAACGCCGCCGTCGTGACCGCCAAGGTGGGGCAAGTGCCAAGCACCAACCGCAGTACGGGATTTTCTTTGATGATGCCTTTGGAGAAGGCTTCCCAATATTTATTGGCCATTTTTCCGTGCCCCTCCTATCGCTTCGAATTGTGCAATGGCTTTGTTGACGGCTTCCAGCACGCCTTTGGACGTTTTAGTGGCTTGCGACACCGCATCCACGTCGGTGCCCAAAACCAACGGTTTGGCTTGTTTGCCTTTTAGCCCGTCCAGCAGACCGGCTTTTTCCACTTTATCCGTATACCCTGCCGTTTCGTTATCGGCGGTAATTTTCACACCGGTGATATTACCGACGTTACTGATACCCACCATCAAAGTAAGACCGGAACTTTTTCCCGTGCCGACCGCGGTGAACACAAAGCCGACTTCTGCGCCGTCTTTCACGGCTACGTAATAGGTGAACCCGTCTTGCGTTTTTTTCTCAAAATCATCCGCTTGCATTACTTCCGAACGGGCGGCATTCTCAATTTCTTCTGTGCGCGCCGCAATCGTTCCCATCGTGAGAGCATTGGTGGCCGCCAACGCACCGGTAACACACGCGGCGATGACGCAAAGGGCGAACGTGGAAATCAAAATTTGTTTTACGTTGCTCATTTAGACACCGCCTTCCCCGAACCGAACACGCGCGGACGCACGGCTTTTTCAATAAGCGGTGTGAGAATGTTCATAATGACAATGGCGAAGGACACACCTTCAGGCAGAGAACCATACACACGAATGAGAACCGTAAGCAGACCGCAACCAATGGCATACACGAATTTGCCGCCACGGTTAATGGGACAGGTGGCGTAGTCAGTCGCCATAAAGATGGCACCGAGCATCAAGCCGCCCGACAACACGTGGGCAACGGGGTTTTCGCCGAGAAGCCACGTGAGCACAAACACGGTCGCAATATACGTGATGGGGACAAGCGGACGAATGACGTGGCGCACCGTAAGGTAAATACCGCCGAGCACCAAGGCGACTACACACGTTTCACCAAGGCATCCGCCGCGCACACCAATGAGCATGTTGAGGGGATCAATCAAGGCATCCCCGTTTTCTTTGAGTTGGGCAAGCGGTGTTGCCGCGGAAACCCCGTCGGCCCCGCCGAGCCACGAAAGCGGTGCTTGCCACGCATCCATTTGGGCAGGAAAACTGCCCATCAGCACAATGCGGCCAACAAGCGCGGGGTTAACAAAGTTTTGCCCCAAACCGCCGAACATTTGCTTCGCAACCACAATGGCCACCACCGAGCCGAACGCGGCTTGCCACAACGGAATGGTGGACGGTAGGTTAAACGCGAGAAGCAATCCCGTCACGATGCAGGAAAGATCCCCTACCGTATGCGGGCGTTTCATCACAAGGCGACTTAAATATTCTGCGGCCATGGCCGAAGCCACACACACCAGTTCTACCGCCAATGCGCGGGGACCGAACAGCCACACCGAGGCGATCAAGGCGGGGACGAGCGCGATGATCACGTCACGCATAATGTGACGCGTATTCATACCGCAATGCAGATGCGGCGAGGAGGATACCAATAACGGATGTTCCATATAACGCTCTCCTTTCCTTTATTTCGACGACCGCACAAGGCTTTTGGCCATACGGATGGTTTGCAAAATGGGGCGATAAGCCGGGCACGAGAAACTGCAAGAACCGCATTCCATACACGTCATCAAGTTGAGTTTGTTCAACTCCTGTACGTCACCGGCTTTGTATGCTTTGGTAATGGACGTGGGAAGCAAGTGCATCGGGCACGCATCCACACAACGGCCGCATCGAATACACGTGGTGGAATCGGGGCGGTAAGCATCTTCTTCCGCAAGAGCCAACAACGCGTTGTTTTGCTTGCTGATCGGCCACGCGGTGTCCATCAAAGCAATGCCCATCATCGGGCCGCCCATCAAAAGTTTGCGCACGGGTTTTTCCACCCCGACAAAATCCAGCACGTCTTGTACGGGGGTCCCGATGACCACCGAAAGGTTGACGGGTTTGCCGATGGCCGATCCGTCCACCGTGAGGCGACGGCGTACAAGGGGCATCCCCGTTTTCAAATACCGAGACAACACCGACACCGACGTCACGTTCATCACGATGCACCCCACGTCCCCCGGGAGTTTCCCCACCGGCACTTGACGGCCTGTGCACGCTTGTATGAGGACCTTTTCCGCACCTTGCGGATATCGGGCGGGCAAACTTTTGACCGTTACACGACGTTCGTGCGTACTCACCCGTTTGGCAATACGGGAAAGTTCCGCAATGGCGGCGGGTTTGTTGTTTTCGACGGCGATGATAACGCGCTTCACGTCCAAAAATTCCATCACCGTTTGCACACCCGAAATAATGTCCCACGAGTTTTCCATACACTCACGGTAGTCGGTGGTGATGTACGGCTCGCACTCGGCGGCGTTGATGATTACGGTGTCGATGGACGCGCGGTCAGGGGGATTCAGTTTGATGTGCATGGGGAACCCGGCACCGCCGAGGCCAACCAAACCGCATTTGCGCACCGCGGCAATAAAATCACTGAACGTATTCACTTCAGGCGGACGAACACTTTCGTGCACGCGGCCTTCGCCGTCGGATTCGATGACAATGGCTTGGCAGGTACGGCCGCCGGGAAGCAAAATTTCTTTCATTCCCGTTACGGTACCCGACACGCCACTATGAATGGGAGCACAAACGGGAGCCGCACTATCCGCCACCATTTGACCGACTTCCACCGTGTCTCCCACTTTCACCAAGGGCAAACACGGCGCACCCAGGTGTTGCACCATCGGCAACACGATGGTTTTTGGAACCGGCATAACAATGGTTTCACACTCGGCGGTGTGTTTGCGGTGCGGTGCGTGAACACCGCCGCTTTGATGGAACAAAGACGAAATACCCATACTATCCTTCCTTTCGGTTTGGGTGTTACAATCGAGATAAATACGGGAACGTTACGTGAAGCGTAAGCCCCGTGACGATGCCTGCCGGAATGGCCAGCAACAACAAAAGCGGTGCATAGTACACCATTGCCGTACCAAACACGGCATAGGCCACCAGCCATTGCCCTGCGTTATGCGCCAGCGCGCCCATAACGCCAAGGCCGATCGCACCAAGGCGATCGCGCAGCAAGCGGTGCACCCCCCACATCACAATCAGCGACAGGATACCGCCGCCCGCACTCATTAAGCAAGCCATTCCACCGCGAAACAAGGCAAACAAGATCTTCACCACCGTAATAGCGGCGGCAGACGGCAGAGAAACCGCGGTGAGTGCGAACATCACCGTCACGTTGGCAAGACCCAGCCGTGCGCCGGGAACGGGAAGCGGCGGAAGAAGGCCTTCCAAAAACGACAGTGCCAACGCGAGTGCCGCCAACAACGCGGTGACCGTGAGCCGCCGCACGTTTTCACGTTTTCTCACGCCGTCACCCCATCCACTGCATCGTTACCGCCCGTTACACGCACGCACACCCCCGCCGGCACACACACCGCCGACTGGCCGCCGCGGGACAGCCATCCCGTGTGCACACACACACGGTCAGGGCACCCGCTTTCGGATACACGCACACGCCCGTTTTCAATCGTAATCGTGAGAGAAATGCCATGTTGACCCGTAACGGTGACCACCGCGGGCACACGTAAGTCGTATGTGACAGGCGGTTGCCCCGCCACTTCCACCACGGCCCGCTCACCCGTGTGCCTGCCGTAACCGACAAGCACAAAGCCCAAGAGAGCAACCACCGCTGCTGCGGCAATAATACCGATATCAGCACGGCGAAACAGCCCTTTTTTCACGAGAATTCCCCCACTTTAAGATGTAGTCATTATACTACAATATATGGTGAAAAACAACCCTCTTTTTTTACATTTTAAACCAAGATATAGTAAAAAAGGAAGCAATCGGTCGATTGCTTCCTTTTTACTTATTGTTTCACGTATTCCTGATATTGTTTTAAAAACGGCTCTACGGCTTTGGCATCGATCAAATACGTTTCGCCCGAAGTGTGTGCCGCCAAGTATTTGGAACCCGAATACGGGTACAATTTCACATCGGTGTTCGGCACAGCCGCCGTATTCGTCGTGATTTTTAACGCGAATACCGCTTCACCGCTCGGCTTATCCGTCGTCGCGGACGAGCGTTGCAACGCCATCATGCTTTGATACAATTCCCGGAACCCCTCCGCGGCCACCGTTTCGGCACCCTTTTTAACAATGAGGTTGTTCTCTTCATCGTCGGTGTGCGTTAAGGAAAAGGTGGTGGTAACACCCTCGGCCGTAGTCGAAACCGTTTTCACGTTGCGAATGTAAGTGTAAAACAACAAACTGTCGGCAACGTCGTCGTACTGCACCGAAGCCCACGCGATTTTATCGGCTTGCACGCGGTACACAATGGGGAACAGTTTTCCCTCCTCATATACAGCGGCATACCGCAACCCGTCTTCCGTAACGTTGCCCAAACGAATGGTGTATTCCACCGCATTGTAATACGAATAGGTCGTTACGTTTTTATCGTTTTCATTTTTCGTAACGTTCGCGTGGCGCGCGGCCAACGTGAACGCGCATTGCGAATAGGGGTTATCCAACCCCCATTCAGCCAGTTGCGCTGATGTAGGATGCACTGCCGCCACCGACGTGGCAAACAACGACGTGTAGGCCGAAGAATCGATGAGCGGGCTATCCATTTTCATACCGCGGAAATACGGTTTTTTGATGAAATAGCCGGTAGAAGAAGCTTCCACGCCACCCTCCACGATCGCTTCGGACGACACTTCATAGTAAATCGGCACGGGTCGGAGCGAGCCGCTGAGTTCTGCCTCGCGCACTACCACCGTATCTTCTGCCGCATCCTCTTCTTCTTTGAGAGAGGGCGAGGCAACGGGGGACTTGGAAAGGTAGTTAATACCCTCTGTGTAAAAGGTTTCGGCAGAAGAAGCAGCATAAAGATAGATGGCACCCGTTTCAATTACGCGCAGATAGCGACCGCTTTTATCGGGGTTTTCGTCACCGATTTCAAACGCAAACGTACTGCCGTCGGAATAAGAGGCCGATACCGATACCGTTGCGTTTGTTTCTTCGGTATCGAATCCGTATTTCTGGGGTTGTGTCGGCGTATCGTCAATCAAGCGTATGGCTTCAATCGTTTTTAGCTGTGTCGTAAGCGTCACAATCGTACCATTGTCGTGCGGCAATGTGGGATAATCGGTAAGCAACAATTGCCCATCCTGATCCGCGTTGAGGGTGAACCCGGCATCGCCGTTTTTCACCGTAACCGATGTCACGGAAATGGAGTTGCCATCCTTATCACCTGTGCTTTTGTCCCACACCGTCACCTTGGGATTCGCCGTAGTGGTAGTTTGAGAAGCATCGCCCGTATCGGGGGCGGGAATCAGCATAAGCACCACCAGCAGCGCGATCAGCACCACCACCGCTACACCCGAAAACAACAGGGTGCGCACACGTTTACTCATAAGTGCCTCCTCTTAACGAACGTGACGACCGCCAACACGAGCAACAAAAGGGGAAGACCGTACGAGAAGATCACGCGGCCGATCACAAACGTGGCCATCGCGGAGAAGGAAACACCCGCCGTCATCAATTTTTTTCCTTCAATAACTACGGTATCGCCCAAACTGCACACCGCGCGTACAGACGAGGTAAGCAGGTCTTTGTTCTGGAATTGCGAATATTGGCTGAAGTTAATGCACAAATACGTGCCGCTAACGAAAACGTAGGTATCGTGACGTTCGGTGCCTTGGTAGTCGTATTCATACGCGTATGCCGCACCGACAATGGGGTATTCTTCCGCTTTTTGTGCCTCCCCAACTTCGCCGGTTTTTTGCAGGCGGGCGCTTTCGGGGAAGGTAATCAGGGGATGGTTGGTGAGAGCATATTCGTCGGTATCGGTTTGGCCGTTAACCTTCAATTGCAACGTTTCGGGCATCACGATTTTTTTCGTGGTATCCACTTCGGCGGTCAAATCGGTACTCTTCAACTGCGAAAGAATATACGCATCGCCGTAGTTTTCGCCCGAGAGCAAATTGCTGGTATCGGTTTCCACCACCAAATTGTCGGTTACCGTAATGCCGTAGTCGGTACTCAAGAACTCGTACAAGTTGGGGCATTTGCCTGCAGCCGACGCATCGCAAAACACAAACAGGTCACGGTCGCGGTTGCCGTCGTTGTGCAACCATTCACGCAAGCGCGTGATCTCACTTTGCGTGTAGTCGTTAAGCGGCGCCACAATGAACACCGCACCGGAATTTTTATTGATGGCCGTAGACGACGAGAAATCCACCGTTTCGGTCATATAGCCGTTGAGTTCATACATATCCTGCATGTACAAAATGTGGCTTTCGCTTTCGCCGTGGCCTGTCAGGAAGGTAAGGTATACCGTGCGTTCGCCACTGACGGCATTGATGTTGGCCGCCAACTTTTGTTCCACGAGCGACGTGGTCTCGACGGTGCCGGTGGTGTAGTAGTTGTCGTAGTTTTCCTCGTACATATCGGTCCACGCGAGAGAACGCCATTGGTCACCGCAACGGAACAAAATGCTGCCTTCGCTGGTGATGTTGTATTCCGCATACACCGATTTCAGTTCGGGGTTGGCGTTCAAGTCTACATACGTGGTTTTCACTTTGCCGTCGGTTAAAGTTTTGTACGCGTTGGTGAACTCATAAAACTGACGTTGCATGGTATCGGTACTGTTCGAAAACGTACTTTCCGGCGCAAACATCGTAATCTCTACGTCTTTGGTAACCTTTTCGGCCACCGCGTGGCTTTCTTCGGAAAGCGTGAAATCCTTGGTGGCCGTCAAGTCCCACGAAAGGGGGAAACGGTCGTTAAGAATACCCACCACCACGTTGAGCAACACAACCGCAACAGTCACCACGGCGGTAACGGCTGTGGCGGTGGCACCGATGCGCCATTTGCGGTTGTTTTTTAAACTGAGTTTTTGGCGCGGTGTTGCCGTTTTCTCGGCCGCACCTTTTTTCTTAAACAAATTCATTCGTCGGCACCTCCTCTCAATTCCAGCGTTTGCGGTCCAAAATACGCACAGTGAGGAACAAGAATAACGCTTGCATACTCACAAAGAAAATAATATCGTCGTATTGGATCACACCGCTTGTGAAGTTGTTGTACCGCGCGTTGATGGAAAAGAAGTTGACGATTTTGATCAACGTGGAATTCGAGGTCATCGAGCTGATACCGTCCACCATCAACATGGCATACGAAGCCAAAAACGTGCCGAGCGCGGAGATCAATTGGTTTTCGGTCAAACTTGAAATGAGCAGACCGACGGTAATAACCATACCGCCCAGCATCAACAACCCTAAATAGTTGCCCACGGTCTGCAACCAGTTGATTTGTGCACCCGCCGCACCAAGCACCACGGCAAACACCAGTGTAACGGAAATGCCGATGGTGAACAACAGCAAGGCCGCCAAGTATTTCCCCACCACGATACCGCTTAAACTCACGGGAGCGGTGAGGAGCGCTTGGTCGGTTTTTTGGCGTTTATCGTCACTGAGCAGGCGCATGGTCAAAATAGGAAGCACCAGCAACAACACCAGCGTGAGCATATTGCTGTATACATACGAAAGGTCGGCCACGCCGTAGTAGAGGATCATATGGAATGCGTCGCCCGCCAAAAACAGAATGATGGCAAGCACCGCATACCCAATGGGCGAGATAAAGTAACTTCTCAATTCGCGTTTAAAAATAGCACTCATTCGTTGTTCCCTCCTTTGCGAGATGCGGTAGGCAATGTTTCACGGGTGAGTGAGATGAAGATCTCTTCCAACGACATTTCCATCGATTTGAGCCCCACAAGCGGACGCCCCGCTTTGGCAAGAACGGCAAAGAGTTCTTTGCGGAAATCGGCGCCTTCGTTGGGTTCGAGCGCATATTCGATCACGTCGGGCTCTTTTTCGCCGAAAACGGTAACGTCGGCGATGCCGTGGATACTCTTGAGCAGCGGCAATACGTCCTTTTCAGGACCCGCGATGCGCGCAAGCAACCGACGGTCGGACGAATATTGGGCAGAAAGGTCTTCTGCCGTATCGTCTGCCACGATCTCGCCGTTATTGATGATAACAATACGATCGCAGACTGCTTCAATTTCGGGCAAAATGTGCGACGACAAAATCACCGTATGATGTTTGCCGAGGTTTTTGATCAGCGTACGGATCTCGATGATCTGCTTAGGGTCAAGGCCGACGGTAGGCTCGTCCAAAATCAAGACAGGCGGATTGCCGATGAGGGCTTGGGCAAAACCGACGCGTTGGCGATAACCTTTGGACAAGTTCTTAATAAGACGATGGTACACGTGATCAATGCGCATCAATTTGCATATCTCCGCAATATGTTTGGCACGGTTAAATTTGCATTTTTTAAGGTCAAACACAAAATCCAGATATTCGCGCACCGTCATATCCAAATACAACGGCGGCTGTTCGGGCAAATACCCGATGCTGGCTTTGGCTTCGTTCGGGTCATCCAAAATGTCGTGCCCGTTGATGGAAACGGTCCCCTCCGTGGCAGACAGATACCCCGTGAGGATGTTCATCGTGGTGGATTTTCCCGCGCCGTTAGGGCCGAGAAAACCCAAAATTTCGCCTTCCTCCACACGGAAACTGATGTCGTTTACCGCGCAGTGAGAACCGTATCGTTTGGTAAGATGTTTCACTTCGATCATAACAAATCGTTCCCTCCGTTACAGAATAATGCCATTGTTTCACAGTATAAAAAACAAATGTGTCCGTTTTGTGTATTTTTTGAAAATCTTTTCAAAGGGGTTTGCTCCTCAACGAATTTGTGATATACTACTTGAAAAGAGAGGTGAGGATCGTGCATCACATAACATTACACAGCGGTATTGACGACACACCGCGCGCGGTGGCGCTGGGCGTTTTTGACGGATTGCACATCGGCCATCGCGCTGTCATCAGTGCCGTGTGCGGCGTTCGGCATCAAGACGCGCACGGCCCGTTTTTAACCTCGTGCGTACTCTCCCTTACCAACGTGCCAAAAGCACATACCCGCCTCACAAACGATGAAGAATTCGACGACGTGTGCGAAACTCTCGGTGCGGACGAATGGTTGTCTGTGCCCTTTGACGAAGTGTGCCGCCTTTCTCCGGCACAATTTGTTGCCGACATTTTGCAAAACCGCTTGCACGCACGCGTGGTGTGTTGCGGCGAAAATTACCGTTTTGGGCAAGGCGGTATCGGCAATGCCGACACGCTTGCCGCTTTGTGCGAACAACACAACATCACCGTGCGCATCGTTCCGTCGGTAAACGTAGACGGCGAAGTGGTGAGTACCACCCGCATTTTAACCGCACTGGCAGAGGGTGATATGGCGTTGGTGCAGCGGCTGTCAGGCCGCCCCTACCGCATCACCCAAACCGTATCTCACGGCAACCATATCGGGCGCACTTGGGGGTTTCCCACCATAAACCAATTGTTGCCCGACACCGCTCTCCCCCGTTTTGGCGTGTACGCTTCTTTGGTGGTGATAGACGGCGTGTGCTACCGTGCCGTCACCAACATCGGCATCCATCCCACCGTGGGCGGTGCAGCGCACCCGCTTGCCGAAACGTGGATCGCCGATTTTGGAGGAGATTTGTACGGCCTCACGTTAAACGTGGAACTTGTCCGTTTTTTGCGCGAGGAGAAACGCTTTGACACACGTGAAGAATTGAGGCAACAGATCGAAGAGGATAAAGTGGCGGCGCTCTCTCTTCTTAACGGCAAGCAAGACGGCGAAGTGCGGGCGGTATTGTTTGATTTTGACGACACGTTGCAAAACCGCCGCGCCGCTTTTTTTGCCGCTTCGCGGGAACTGGCCGCGCGGTATATGCCGCACGTGGCCGAAGAGGAATTGGACGAACGCGCCCGCGTGATGTTAACGGAAAACAACGGCGGTTACGTGAACTACCCCGTGTTTTTTGAAACGATATTCCATCATTGGGAATGGCAGGATGTGACCCCCGAAGAACTCCACCGCGAATACTGCTACTGTTTCCCGTCACACACGACGCTGTTTGATGATGCGGTGAACACGCTGCGCGTTTTGCGTGAGCGTGGATACAAAACGGGCATCATTACCAACGGGTCCCGTTTGTTGCAAAACCGCAAGTTGGACATCAGCGGTTTACGCCCGTTGTTGGACGTGGTGGTGGTATCGGGGGACGAAGGCGTGCACAAGCCCGACCCCGAACTGTTTCGCCGTGTGGCGGCGCGGTTGTGCTTGGCCCCCGAACAATGCGTGTACGTAGGCGATCATCCCCTAAACGATATCCAAGGTGCCGGCGAAGCCGGGATGCACACCGTATTTTTAAATGCGGGCGATTTTTCTCCGCCCGACGGTGTTCCCGTTGCGGATACCCCCACCGACGTGTTAGCGATAATCGAGCCGTAACTGTGTACGGCGGTTGCGTGATACGCGTCGTACACCAAACGCAAACGTGATCAGGTTGGCAGCAATGCCGACCAAACATCCGTCCATACCGAACGGTTTGTGCCATGCAAAATTCCACAATAAGCATGCGGCGCATCCCATACACACACTGCGGCGGAAGGTGCGCCCATCCGCGCGAATACCGAGCAAGGCCGCCGCAAGCGGCACCAACACGGCAGGACTCCAAAACGAATACGCGAGCAACAGCACCGAGAATACGTGCGGCACAGCAAATGAAAGCCCCATGGCAAGCAAACCCGTGGCAAGGTTAATACCGCGCAACAACCACAGCTGTTTTCGGTCGGAAAGCGCAGGAAACAGCGCGAGTACCGTATCACACGTCAAACTCACTGCTGCCCCGTTTAAAAAACCGTCGGCGGCGGAGAGGATGATGGACACCATCGCCGCCATCATCACGCCTTTCAGCCCCGTAGGGAGAATGGCCGCTATCAAATCCGGCATTGCCGAGGCGGCATCGTCTGTCACGTGGAGGGCGCGTGCTGCCAATCCCACGCCTGCCGTAATCAAAAAGAACGGTATAGAAAACAAGCCGCTGAGTATCGTGCCCCGTGCTGTTTGCACGGGGCTTTTTCCTATCAAGAGCCGTTGCATATACGGCGGTGCCAACGCTTCGCCACACATCATGGAGAAAAAGAGCGAAACAAACGCCAAGAATGACGAATCGCCCAGCGGTGAAAACAACTCGGTAGGCAGTTGTTGCAACAACGGACCGACACCGCCGCCCGTATGGACCGCCAACACCAACAACAACGGCATTCCCAGCGCCAACAACACAAACTGAATCATATCGGCGGCAATCACCGATTGCAGACCGCCAAACGTGGTATACAACAGCACCACACCGCACCCGATGACGGTGCCCAAGCGTGGGGAAATGCCAAACAGACTATGAAATACAAGACCGATAGACCCCATTTGCGCGCCGACAACGCCGGCACAACACAAATAGGAAAACACGCCGCTTATCACGCGGGCACCGCGGCCGTAGGCCGTTCCCAACACATCACCCACGGTGCGTGCGTGGGGGAAGCGTGATACACCGCGCACCAAATACCGTCCTGTTAACATCATGCCCACACTAAATCCAAACAAGGTAAGCGCCGTGCGGATGCCGTGTTCGTATGCCGCAGCGGCATTGCCGGACGAATACCCGCCGCCGATAAACGAGGCGGACAACGTAGCAAACATCACAAACGTGCCGTAACGTTTGTCGGAAGCGGTGAAATCAGCCGCGTTTTTGACCGAACGGCCACCGCGGAGTCCCACGGCGGAAAGCACGATTAAATACAGTATCACAATGGCTGCATCCCACATCTCACTCGCCCCTTTCTCTTCACTATATGGCACCGAAAAACAAAATATGTAACGGTTGCATTTCGCGTTTTTCTATGCTATACTTGGCGCGAGGTGACTAGTATGAGTACTGCCAAACTGGCGTTTTACAACAAACCGTTTCCCCGCATCCAATCCTATTACGATCTGATCGATACCGTCGTGGCATACGGGCTGCCTGCTTACGAGGGTTTTTGCCATATGGAACTGACCGAGCCCGATGTCGAGGCCGCCAAACAAATTCGCGCGTATGCCGATGAAAAGGGTGTCGTGTGTTGTTGTTTTTCGGTGTATGCCAACATCACGGGCGACGATGCCGCCGCACAAGTGGAACGAATGAAAGGCTTTGCCGACGTGGCGGCCGTTCTCGGTTCCCCGTTCCTTCATCACACCATCTCGCCCCAGCCGAAAGAAGAAGTGTTGGACGAAAACGTGCGCGAACAACTGTTTTGGCGCGGCATTGACGGTATTCGTCAAATTTACGACTACGCCATTCAAAAAGGCGTGCGTGCCATTTACGAGGATCAAGCGTTCATTTTCAATGGTGTAAAAGGTTTTGAACGGTTGCTGAAAGAAATCGACCGCGACATCGGCATTGTCGCCGATTTCGGCAATATTTATCAAGTGAACGAAACCGTCGAACCGTTTATTGAAGCCTTTGGCGACCGCGTGGTGCACGTGCATTTTAAAGATATGCTCAACGTGCCCGAAACGTATCCCGATCGTTACCCCACGTGGGGCGACGAATTTTGTGCCGAAATTGAATTTGGTCACGGTACGGTGAATTTTGAAGCGGCTGTTGCGCTTTTGCGCAAATTCGGGTACGACGGATATTACGGGATGGAATACGGCGCCAAAACCGACGATTCCGCCGCCATTGACGAAATGGTAGCCTTTTCACAAACCCTGTTGGCATAAAAGAGGCCCCGACGAATATCGTCGGAGCCTCTTTTATCGTTTAAAATGAATCAGATGGGCAATCGCCGGAATGCTTTCGCCTTGTTGCGAAGAGGTGGGCGACATCAGGGCTCCCGTGGCAACAAACAGACCGTTTTTCCAAACACCGCGTTCGAGGTTCCCTAAGATCAGGGAGCACAGCACCGCCGCCGAACAACCGCATCCCGAACCGCCCGCGTGCACGTCTTGTGTTTCGCGGTCAAACAGCACCATACCGCAGTCAAAATAATTCTCTCCGAGCGAAAGGTGTTCCCCCGCCATCAAGGTTTTCAACAAATCGCTGCCCTCGGCGGCAAGATCGCCCGTGGCGACAAAATCGTAATCATCCGGGCGCGTGTCGGTATCCCGGAAAAAGCGGCACAGGGTATCCGCCGCCGCAGGTGCCATGGCAGCACCCATATTGTTCATATCGGTAATGCCGGCATCCACAATACGGCCGATACACGCCTCGGCAATATGCACCGTACCACCGCCGAGCCCCACGATGACCGCGCCCGAAGCGGTGGCGGTCCACTGCGATGTGGGCGTGCGTTGGCTGCCGTATTCCAACGGAAAACGGAACTGCCTCTCGGCGGTGCAGAAGTGCGACGAGGTGACGGCGGCCGCCACGTCTGCTGCGCCGCCGTCTACCGCCACGGAAGCAAGTGCCAAGGTTTGTGCCATAGTGGAACACGCACCGAATTGGCCAAGAAGCGGCACCCCCGTTTCACGCAGGCCGAACGTGGAGGCTATATTTTGGTTCAGCAGATCGCCGCTGAATAACACGTCCACCTGTGACGGTGAAAACCCCGCCTTGTCCAGCGCGCGGGTGAGCGCCTCCTTTTGCAAGCGGCTTTCGGCTTTTTCCCACGTTTTCTCCCCCATACGCGTATCGGCAAACACCGCGTCAAACGCGGCGCCAAGCGGACCTTCTCCCTCTTTTTTCCCTACCACCGAAGCATACCCGAGCACCGTCGGCCGCCCCGAAAACGTCACCGTATACTTGCCTTTTCTTTCCGCCATCACACATTCCCCCAACCCGTTTTTTTGTTGGTATGTGCAGTTTGGCAATCTTTATGCAAAAAACGAGCGAGAGGACAACCTCTCGCTCGTTTTGCTGTTATTCTTCGGGGCGCTCCCAGTTGTGCCAGACGTTTTGCACGTCGTCGTTGTCTTCCAGCGCGTCCAGCAGTTTTTCCATTTTAATCACCGCTTCTTCATCGGTGAGGGCGGTATACACATCGGGCACCATTTCCACTTCGGCGGACACAAACGAATAGCCTTTGGCTTCCAAATCATCACGCATGGCGGAGAAATCTTCCGGCTCGGTAGTGATCTCAAACACGTCTGCATCGGCGGCAAAATCGGAAGCACCCGCCTCCAATGCGTCTTCCATCACGGTGTCTTCCGAAAGGCCTTCGGCTTCGATCACCAACACGCCTTTTTTGTTAAACATAAAACTCACGCAACCCGTTTGGCCGAGGTTGCCGCCGAATTTGTCAAAATAATGGCGCACATCCGCAGCGGTGCGGTTGCGGTTGTCGGTCAGCGTTTCCACAATAACGGCAATGCCGCACGGACCGTAGCCTTCGTATTGCAGCGCTTCGTAGTTGTCGCCACTGCCCTCGCCCGCGGCTTTTTTAATAATACGGTCAATGTTATCGTTGGGCACGTTGTTGGCCTTGGCTTTGGCAATGGCATCTTTCAGTTTGGAGTTGGAAGCCGGATCGGCCGAGCCGCCCTCTTTCACCGCCACCGCGATCTCGCGGCCCATTTTGGTGAAGATCTTGGCTTTCTGGCCGTCGGTCTTTTCTTTTTTTCGTTTAATGTTATTCCACTTGGAATGTCCCGACATGGATAAAACCCCTTTATTTATACGTTTTTTCACACGTGGTTCAGTATACCACACATTTTTTTGAAACGCAACGATAATTTTGCGCATATTCGCTTTCTCGCGCGACACACTACGAGCAAGGGGTGGAGTGTATGAACGTAAAAAACAAAGAGTATCAAGATCTGGCCAAGCGGCACGCACCGAGATCGCCGCTTTTGAAAGACTGCACGTGCGCGTTTTTGGTGGGCGGAACACTGTGTGCCTTGGCCCAGATCGTCATCGATTTTGCGGCGCGTTCCGGATTTGACGACAAAACGGCACGTTTGTGCGGTTCACTATCCCTCATCGCGCTCAGCATCTTACTCACCACGCTCAACGTGTACGACAACGTTGCCAAGCACGCAGGCGCGGGTACGCTGGTTCCCATCACGGGGTTTGCCAACGCCATGGCCTCCCCTGCACAAGAGTTTAAAAGCGAGGGCTTGGTTCTCGGCACGGGTGCAAAAATGTTCTCCATTGCCGGTCCCGTCATCGTCTACGGCGTGGTGGCAAGCGTGGTATACGGGGTTGTGTATTGGGTGATGCAACTAATGTAAAGGTGCCACTTGAATTCGTTGCGGGAAATGTTGTATAATAAAGCCACGAATGAAGGGACGTGGTTTCGTGAAAATTATGGATGCGCACGCGCACATTTACGAACGGCCGACGGGGTTTGGCGCGCGCGGCGAGGCGAGAGCCCTCGGCGGCGGTATGGTGGAGTGGGCCACCGGCGAGCGAGAACAGTTGCTCCGCCCCGAGCACGGGGACACGGGATTTTCGCCTGACAAACTCATTGAATTGATGGACGAGGGCGGCGTGGACCGTGCGGTGCTGTTGCAAAGCCCCAATTACGGGTTCCAAAACGGGTTTATTGCCGAAGCGGTCTCCCGTTTTCCCGAACGCTTGATCGGCACGGGTGCGTTCGACCCTTACTGTGCCAAAGCCGACGACATCTTCAAAAACCTCACCGAACGGTTCGGCTTTAAAAGCATCAAATTGGACGTCAGTCACGATTTCGGGTTGACCGGTTACCACACCGATCTCGACATAAACGGCCCTCTGTTTGACCGCTATCTGGCGCTGTGTGAGGAACGCGGCATCACCGTGACGGTGGATATGGGCACGTGGGACACCAAAAGTTTTCAAATACACAACGTCCTTGCGATGCTTGCACGCCGTAAAAAACTGATGTTTGTGATGGCGCATTCGCTGTTTCCCTCCCATACCGACGGCCACAACGACGAACGCTTGGCGTACATAAGGCAACTTGCGGGCGAAAACGTTTACTTTGACATCGCGAGTTTGCACCCGTCCGAGAACGGCACACAGTACGCGTATATCCGCGCGGTAATGGACATTGTCGGCGCCGATCATATGATGTGGGGAACCGACTGCCCCGGGGTGTTCAAACGTTGGCGTTATGCAGAACTCATCGACTCGGTGTGTAACGGCGGTTATTTTACCAAAGAGGAACTCACCCACCTGATGCACGACACCGCCCTGCACGTATATGGCTCTTAACACAAAAGGCTTGGCCTCACGGCCACTCCTTTTGTATACGGAG
>JAZULW010000131.1:0-4285 GCA_045603285.1 Acutalibacteraceae bacterium
ATTTCGTATTGAGGTAAACCAATTATAGCACAGAATGTGCAAGTATTCAATGCCCCGCACATCAACAATTTTAAAAACTATATATTTGTACTTTTTAGAAAGGTGTAACTTATGAAAAAAGAAATTCTCTTCCAAGCGCGTCGATATATAAGAAAAAAGCGAATGCCCAACACGACATCAATCGAATATCCGATTGATAAGGCATCCGCGGATTTTATGATGCGAACGGTATTGGGATTGCTGCATTACAAAATGCTTCAAGAAGCAGAAAAGCGAAGAGGTCACAGACGTGTGATGCGTTTGGCAAATACTTTTGCTCGCTTATATCGGCTCTACAAAGAAAAAGGGCTCGATGATGAAAAATCCATCATCGAGCCAAAAGGTTAATCCTGTAAGCCGAATTCGTCGATGGTTACATTGCCAACGACAAGAATTTCGTCGCAGTCACATTCTTGATGAATGTTATTGCAGCCGCATTTCTCTTTGAGGTATTCAACCTCTTTTTGATAGAGAGCTTCTGCGGCCTTGCCAACCTTGCCGCCGAATTGTGTGTCAAGCTGCTCGGCGGTAAGCTTGGTAAAGGTTTTTTTGACTCTTAAAAAAGCAATCTGATGTAGTGTCATTTTATACGCTCCTTTTATGTTTTGTTAAAAATATAGCACATTGTGAGGGTTTGTCAATTATATATAAATATTTCTTTGAAATATTGTGCAGTTTACCTTAATCTAACAACATGACGGATGATTTTTGGAAATCGTACAATTCTCGTGAAAAACAAAACGACGCTCCGTTGTAGCGAAGCGTCATTTAGGAGTATTAGCCCATCATTGTCTGTTCCTCCATTTGCTTTTTTAGGCGCGTGAAAGACAAGCTACAACTTGTTTTACAGACAATCAAACCGTAGTGAATACTCAACACGACCCTGACGTGTTTGCGTTTGCAAGGTTAGCAAGGATGGGACAGGGTGGCATCATGCCGAAGTTCTCAAAATACTCAGCAACAGAAGCTGCAAGTTTAAAAAACTTCGCCATAATTTATCGCCCCCTTTCTGTTAAGGTCACGAGAATTGTACCATTTTCAAAGGCAAGTGTCAACAAATTGCAGACAAAAATTGAATGTTGTGTTATATACGAGGGTTGAAGTATGAGCGTGAAAGATTTGGTGTTAGAGAATTTTAAGAGCGAGGCGGCTTTTGCAAGCCATCTTGGATGGAGCAGGCAACGGCTCAACAAGATTACCAATCTGCGCAAGAGCCCGACCGTGCAAGAGATCAACGAGATTGCTATTGGACTTGGAAAGAGCGCAAGTGAAGTTTATCTTATTTTTTTGCACAATTTGTCAGCGAATGGATGATTTTTGGAGGTGAGGTAATGACGCAATACGAGTGGCTGTTTTTGGCTGTTTTGTTTTTCTCGATATGCGGAGCCGTGTTTTGGGCAATAAAAATACACCCCAAGCGCGGCGGCTTATGGGTGTACCTTATTTGGCTTTTACTTGTGAACGTAATTTCGCTTGTTCTCTTTAATCCGTGGGGTGTGCTTGGATAATTCGATACAAATCGTGTTAAGCAATTCTTTGCCGGATGCAAATTCTTCGTCGGTTTTGTATTCCTCTAAAAGGAATGAGTCCAATGCAATTATTAAATCGGACACTTCCGGCGGGGCAATCAAGAGGACGCGCCCGTAATATTTGGAATACTCAATGCGTGTGCTTTGATCGTTCCAATAGAACATTTGGCAAGCGGCACCTACATATCCCTCTATGGTTTCCGCTTTGCTTTGTTCGTGGAATTTGTTTTCATACTCGCGTTTTTGAGCGTGAGCGTTAATGCACGATGTGACAATCGGTGACGACACCGAAATCAATAAAGCAACACCGGCGAAAAGAGCGGACCAGTCAACATTCATTTTTACACTTCCTTTCTCACACACTATATCACATCAAGACATAAAAAGCAATTTGGTGGTTACTCCCGCTCAAAAGGATTCACCTCCTTACATTCAGGATTTGAGCGGTTGTAATATCGACGGCGGGACTTCTCACTCGCTGTCACACGAGAAAACGGCATATGAATCGGGCCCACGGCCGGGGCGGGGTTCTATGTCGTGTTCTCTCCAATGCTTTCTCACCTCGGGTGGTGAGGATATTTCAGACAAGGAGAAAGACACTATGGATAGAAAAATTGTGGGTATGCGGTTACAAAATTTGCGCATCCGCGCACACGAAACGGTACATCAGGTAGCGGCGATCATCGGTGTCAGCGCGTCGTCGGTTATGCAATACGAGACGGGCGACAAGATGCCGAGCGACAACGTGAAGATTCAGATTGCCAAGCACTTTGACTGCACGGTTGAAGAAATTTTTTACGAGGGGTTTTACTGATGGAAAAACAATACGATACACCGCGGCACGATCCGCTGCACATTCGGCATTTTCGTGAGAAAGCGGGACTTTCCCGTGGCGAACTCGCGGACAAGCTTGGTATTACGGTCGAGTTGATGCACGATTACGAAAACGGATATGCGTCGCCCGATCTGATCACGGCGCAGAAGATCGCCGAGATCTTGGGTATGTCGCTTTCCGATATGGCGAAAGGAGAATGACGGTATGTTGAGTCTTAACATCGAGGTTGCTATTGAGTTTTATTATTCGAAGTTTGAATTGACGACCATGGATATCGCGAAGATCTTTTCATGCTCTCGATCGGCGGCACTGGCCCGCAAGCGGGCGGTGATGGCAGAGAGTGTCAAGCAGAAGCCGCGCCCGCTGGTGTTTGATCCGAAGAACGTGAACACGGAGTTTGCCTTCGAGCAATGGGGGTTGGACGTCAAGGATATGGAAGAGAAGTACAAAAAGCTGCAGAAGTTTAAAAAACTGAGAGGGGACAACATTGCTTGATTAACATGTTATTTGTTTTCGCATTTTTGGCCCTTTACATACTTTTTGCTACCGCTGCCGAACGGTGGTTGTCGGACAAGCAGTGGAAAAAATTGGAACATATTTTGCGACTGGATTAGGAGAGTACATATGAAACTGACGTTAGAAAAAGCAACGGAAATGATGGAGAAAAATGGCGGGGATCTAAACCTTGCCTATACAAACGTGGAGGCATTGCCCGAAGGTCTGCAAGTGGGCGGTTCGCTCAATTTGGAAGGGTGCACGAACATTACGGCATTGCCCGAAGGTCTGCAAGTGGGCGGTTGGCTCAATTTGGAAGGGTGCACGAACATTACGGCATTGCCGAACGGGTTGGTTGTTGCCGATGGTCTGGACATTCGATCGACGCAAATTTCTTTTTTGCCGGATGATTTGACGGTCGGAGGCGAGATCGAAACCGACAACCACGCTTTGGCGACGCCTCCGCACGTTTTGCGCGAAGGCGATTACGTGGAGGGGAAATACATCTACATTGACGGTATTTTAACCTCGATCAAGAAAACGCGAAGTGTGCGTGGGTACACACTGTACGTTGGCCGAATCGCGAATAAAAACGTTGTTTCGGACGGAACGCATTACGCACATTGCGCAACGTTGCGTGATGGCATCGCCGATCTTGCATTCAAAACGGCAAAAGATCGCGGTGCCGAACAATACAAGAAATTGACGCTTGACAGTGTTTTGACGGCGGAGGAAATGATTACGATGTATCGCGTGATCACGGGTGCATGCCGTCAAGGCACGGCACAGTTTGTTGCGAGTTTGGGTGAACTTAAGGACGAATATACCATTCGTGAAGCGATTCAAATTACCAAGGGCCGATACAACGCGGAGCGGTTTGCGGAATTTTTTGGAGGATAAGATATGTGCGCGGTATGCGAAATGATGTTTTGTCCGCCGGAGTGTCCGGAATACTCCGAGCGGGAAGACCCGTCGTTTGCCGGCTATTGCGAAGCGTGCGGTGCGACGTTGTGGGGAAGCGAACGACAATATTGCCAGGACTGTCGCGAAACGTTAGAAGCGGTTGAAAACGGCGATGAGATCCTTTTTGATGCCGAAAAGCATGAATATACCGTGAACGGCAAGGTGGTACCGTGTGTATCGGATATTATTGCGGTATACGGCAAGGAGATCGAAGAGGGCGACGACCTTGAAAACACGATGGAAGCGGCGGCTGAGCGCGGCACGGTTTGCCACAAGGTATTGGAAATGCTGCTTAACGGACGAGAACCCGAATACCCGTCGGCTTACGAGCCGTACGTGGAGGCGATTCGTTTATTCCTTGCGGAACACACGATTTTGCCGCTTGCCATCGAGACGCCTATTTACAGCGAACGGTACGGGTATG
>JAZULW010000132.1:0-27598 GCA_045603285.1 Acutalibacteraceae bacterium
TTGCACGATTCGCATTTGCCCAACGGTATGCACATCAAAAAAGGTAAATTACGCGGTCTCCCCTCCAACGGTATGTTGTGTTCGGGAGAAGAACTGTGCTTGAAAGAAGCCGATTATCCCGGTGCCGAAGAATACGGCATTTTGATTTTGAAAGACGATTACCCCGTCGGCACCGATATGCGCGACGTGTTGCATCTCGACGACGTCATCATTGATTTCAGTATTACCAGTAACCGCCCCGACTGTCAGAGTATGCTTGGCATTGCCCGTGAAGTGGCGGTTGTGCTGGGGCAAGAATTCCGTCCCCCCGTTCCGAACTATAGCACTGTCGGCGGTGATATTCACGATCACATTGCCATCACGGTGAAAGACTATGACCTTTGCCCACGGTATATGGGCCGCATCGTGCGCAATTTGCGCATCGCTCCCTCGCCCGACTGGATGAAAGATTGCTTAAAAGCCGCGGGGATGCGTCCCATCAACAACATCGTGGACATTACCAACTTTGTGATGTTGGAAACGGGCCATCCGATGCACGCGTTTGATCTGCGCGACATTGCCGGCCAACAAATCATTGTGCGCCGCGCTGCGGAGAATGAGCCTATCACCACATTGGACGGGAAAGACCATACGCTGACCCCCGATATGCTGGTGATCGCGGATGCCAACGCCCCCTCGTGCCTCGCGGGTATTATGGGTGGCCTTAACAGTGAAATTAAGGATGACACCACCGACTTGTTGTTTGAATGTGCCAAATTCCGCCGCGACAGTGTGCGCCGTACCGCACGTACGCTGGGCATGCGCACCGAATCGTCTGCCCGTTTCGAAAAAGGGGTGGACACACGCGGTACCGAATACGCTATGAATCGCGCACTGCAACTCATTGCCGAATTGAATGCCGGCGACATTGTAGACGGTGTCATCGACTGCCACGAAGAGTTACCCCCAGACCGCGTTTTGCGCGTAAAGGCTGATGCCATAACCGCTTTGCTCGGCGTGGACATTCCTACTGATACGATGGTGGATATTCTCAACCGCTTGGAAATTGCCACCGTGCGTGAAGGTGACGAGCTGGTTTGTACGATTCCCTCCTTCCGCGACGACATTGAAGGTCGCGCCGATCTGGCAGAAGAAGTGATGCGCATTTACGGCTACGACCACATTGTGGCTACCCCGATGAACGGCTCGATCATTCGCGGCAAAAAACTGCCCGAACGTGTGCATACCGACACACTCAAAGCTAGTCTCATTGCACAAGGAATGCGCGAGATCAGTACCTACTCGTTCATCAGTTCCAAAGCGGCCGATTCGCTCCGCCTCGCAGCAGACGATGCGCGCCGCCACGCGGTGACGCTTCTCAACCCCTTAGGCGAAGAATATTCTACGATGCGCACGCAACTCGTTTCCAGTATGTTGACGGTGCTTGCCACCAACTACAACCGCAAAAATGCAGCGGTGCGTTTCTTTGAAGTGAGCAAACTGTTTGTTCCCAAAGCACTCCCCTTGACCGAACAACCCGCCGAAATTCCGGCATTATCTCTTGGTTTGTACGGAAACAGCGAAGATTTCTTCACTTTAAAAGGCATCATCGAAACCGTGATGAGCCGTTTTGCACTTCGCGTGGAATACGTACGCAGCAACGAGCCGTATCTCCATCCCGGCCGTCAAGCAGCCATTGTGGCGGGCGGAAAAGCCATCGGTTCGTTCGGTGAAATCCACCCCGACATTGCAGAAGAATATGGCATCGGTGCACGTGCTTACGTAGCGGAATTGACCACCGATACCTTGTTTGCGGCGCTCCAAAACACACAAACGCTGTACAAGCCGCTGCCCCGTTTCCCCGCCGTAGAACGAGACCTTGCGCTTTTGTGCGATGAAGAACTGCCCGTAGCGGAGATTGAAAAAGTCATTCGCCGTGCCGGCGGACAATTGCTTGAAAGCGTAAAATTGTTTGACGTATATCAAGGTTCCCAAATTGCCGAGGGCAAAAAGAGTGTTGCGTTCAGTTTGTATTTCCGCGGAAAAGATGCCACTTTGTCGGATGCCGACATTGATCCCGCCTTGGCTTCCATCTTCAAAAAACTAAGCGAAAAAGGGTGTACGCTCCGTTCGTAAAAAATACCCTCTTGAAATTTTTTACAAAATAGCATATACTATCTGTATCTGTAGTTTAGGAGGAATCCGAATGTTAGATAAAACCATGACCTTCTCTTTGAACGGCGACAAAGATCAACAAATGAAACAGATCCTTACCGCCGTGTACGACGCGTTGCGTGAAAAAGGTTACAATCCCATCAATCAAATCGTGGGATACATTCTCTCGGAGGACCCCACCTATATCACCACCCACAACCACGCCCGCAGTCTTATCCGCAAGGTGGACCGCGACGAATTGTTGCGCGCAATGGTGCGTTCGTACCTGAACGAATAATTTCTCTAAGAAAGAGGGTTGCCCCATGGCCGAAACCGAAACCATTTTAACTTATAAAGGAAAACCGCTTGTACGTAGCGGCAGTATGCTTTACTACGGCGATATGTCCGAAAAATGTGTAGTGGTGTTGCAAATTTTGTCCTCCAAAACCGTTGGCGATATGACGGTGGCAGACAAAGTGCAAGTGCAATTGCTTTCTACCGACCCTGAAGTTCGTATGAAAGACCGTATCCTCAAAAAGAGCGAAAAAGTCGGTCTTTACAACGCGATGGATATCGGTAGCATCTGGCTCGAACGTACGCTCAATAGTTAACAAAAACCACCGGTCGATAGGACGGGGTTGCTAAGGACAGTAAAAAAGATGCACGAAATTTTCGTGCATCTTTTCCTTTTATTATATGGGAGAGGTGTGCAGTTGGATGAATCACTTGCAAAGCAAAAACACACGTGCTATACTTATCTTGCGGCATAAGGCAAACAAAGGGAAGTAAGCGGTAAAAGACGTTCTCTGTTTTTTCCCTTTTCTTGTTGTTTGCCGAAGTTGTATCGCAACAATGAAAGGTTATGCATTTTTCGGTGCGTAACTTCGGTTGCGCACTTTTTGTTTTCGGAGGGAAACGGAATGAAAAAAGAAATCTTGTTGTTAACGATCCTGTGTATGGTGCTCTGGCTTTGTGGGTGCGGCGACGGAGCGACCGAAACGACCACCACCAAAACGGTCACCACCACCGAATCGACAGCCACGACTACGACCGAAACGGTTGACACCACAACAACCGAAGCGCTCGACACGACCACCACCGAATCGGTGGCCACGACTACGACCGAAGCGGTTGACACCACAACAACCGAGGCGGTCGACACGACCACCACGCAAGAGGAGGTCACTACCACCGAAACGGTGGCTGCGACCACGACGGCGAAACCCTCCACCACGACCACTGAAAAAGTGACGACCACCACGACGGTGAAACCGACAACCTCGACGACTAGCCAAGCGGTGACGACAACGACTACCACAACTACCACCACAACATCGACCACGACGGCACCGACACATGTGCACGTTTTTGAAGAGGCGACTTGCGAAAAGGCGAAAACCTGTTCGTGCGGTGCAACCGAAGGGGAACGGATCGATCACGATTATCGGTATTTCGTGTGCAAGTGGTGTAAAGCTAAAGAACAAGGACCCTTTGTGAATTTGAATGACTATTATTGGAAATACGGCGAAGAGGATACATCCAATCACGGGGCGGTCGTTCAGCTGTTTGATTTTGCAGATGACGAGTTCATCGAGGGATGGTGTGGAAATTTCTCAACCGCCAATACGTTTGAGGATCTGGACGCGTACACGGAAAAATTTTGCCAAATGTGGAACTTATGGGTGTATGATTACCACTATTATGAAATGAGCGTAACCGTCAAATTGTACTATACATTTGAGGAGACCGATACCCACGTAAACATCACCTTTTTGGACGGTAATGGAGGAGAGATCCGATTGGAAAAGAAAGATCGTGCCACCTTGAAAGTCATTTCCAACACCTTTACGGCGCGTTTTGGTGACCACCTTCCTGTCGGTGCCGAGTTGACAGCCTATCCTCGATGGGAAGATGTCTAAACAGGTATGGTGACACGAGCAGTTCGAACCGGCCTTCCTCTCTTTTCCGAAAAGTGTTTATGATGAGCTGCGAAGATGAGGAACGTCCCCTGTCTTTCTTGCCTTCAGCAGTTTAAGAGCAAATAAAATATCACTTTCTTTGAGATTGGAGAAAGAAGGTATAAGACAAAACCAAAAGGATGTGTAGAATTTTCTACACATCCTTTTTACTGTCGTTAGGAATTTCGCGCAATAACGGGCGGTTTTTCTTTTAGTTAAAATACAGTTCGTACCACACAAGGAACATATATACGGTCCAAATTTTACGGCTGTTGTCGCGTTTACCGTTGTAGTGCTCGTCCAAAAAGCGAAGCAATACGTCGGTGTTGAAGAATTTTTGCGCACTTTCACCGCAAAAAGCCGCTTTCACCTTGTTGTAATACTCCTCTTTACGCAACCAAATGCGAACCGGAACAGGGAAACCGAGTTTGGGGCGTTTGGTGTCTTTGGCGGGCATATGCCGCTGAGCGGCTAAACGAAGGGCACGCTTGGTCGTGCCGTCACAAATTCGCAGTTTGGCAGGTATTTTGGCCGCAACACCAAACACTTCCTTATCCAAAAACGGCACGCGCAGTTCAAGGGAATGGGCCATACTCATACGGTCTGCTTTCAGCAGAATATCCCCCACCATCCAACGATTGATGTCCAAATATTGCATCCGCGTCACATCGTCAAGGCCCTCGCACCGCGCATACCATTCGCGCGTATGAGCAGTCGGGTCGGTAGCGGGAATGGTTTTAAGCAACTTCGTTTTTTCTTTTTTGTTAAACATATACGCGTTGCCGATAAAACGCTCTTCAATGGATTTAGACCCGCGCACAAGGAACGATTTGCCTTTAAAATCGAACGGGACGGCGCTGACACACGCGGCAATCGCTTTGCGCAAAAAACGCGGTAATTTTTGGTAAGCGCTAAGGGAATACGGCTCGTGATAGATGCGGTAACCGCCGAACAATTCATCGGCGCCCTCACCCGACAACACGACTTTTACTTTTTCCGCCGCCAATTTCGACACGAAATACAGCGCCACGCAGGCAGGATCCGCCAGCGGTTGATCGAGCATATATTGGACGCTCGGGAGTGCTGCCCAATATTCTTCTTCGCTGATGATATGACTGTGGTGTTCGATGCCCACCTCCTTGGCTAGATCGGCCGCAAAGGCGGTTTCGTTGTAGTGTTCACCGTTATCAAAACCAACCGTAAAGGCCTTTTGTCCGCCAAAATAGGAGGCAACAAAACACGAATCCACACCGCCCGAAAGGAAACACCCCACTTCCACATCACTAATGCGATGGGCTTCCACCGAATCGGTAAACACCTCATCAATCGCGTTTACCGCCTCGTCCATCGTCATCGATTCGTCAGGGGTGAAAATAGCTTCCCAATAGCGCGTTTCTTCTACCTGTCCGTCACGGTAACGCAAATAATGCCCCGGTTGCAAACAGTAAAGATTTTTGAAAAATGTTTCGCGGGGTAAGGAATATTGGTACGATAAGTAATTGTCCAGTGCAGCCTCGTTAAACTCTTTTTCAAAATCGGGATGTTCCAAAACGCATTTGATTTCCGAAGCAAAAATCAAACGGCCGTCAGGCAATAACGTGTAATGCATCGGTTTGATACCAAAGAAATCACGTGCCAAAAACAATTCTTTTTCTCGTTTATCCCACACAGCGAAGGCAAACATACCGCGCAAACGGGAAAGCAAGTCTGTCCCCCACTCTTCGTAGCCGTGCAGCAACACTTCACTGTCGGTATGCGTTTTGAAGGCATGGCCGGCTTTTATCAGTTCTTCGCGCAACAGGCGGTAGTTGTAGATCTCACCGTTGAACATGAGCACCTTGCTGCCGTCTTCGTTTTCGATGGGTTGACTGCCGCCGTCAAGGTCAATGATGCTCAACCGGCGAAACGCCATCGCGAGGGTATCATCGGTGTAGATTCCCTGCGAATCGGGGCCGCGATGGGTGATCTTATCCGCCATATGTTGAAGCAGTTGGTTTCGGTCAACAACCTCTCCCGTAAAGCCGCAAAAACCGCACATAGTGTTTAACTCCGTTCCTTTTTACGAATCATTATCTTATAGTATAACAGAAATTTTTTAATTTTAAAGTAGTTGACGAAAAAACTTTAAAAAACCTTGAAAAAATTTAAAAACCACCTTGACAACCACAGAAAACAATGGTATATTAATACTCGCGTTTGACGCGGGGGAATTCCCGAGTGGCCAAAGGGGGCAGACTGTAAATCTGTTGTCATCGACTTCGGTGGTTCGAATCCACCTTCCCCCACCAAAACAATAAGCACCGCCAGTAGGTGGGGCTTTTTGGTTTGCTCAAACAAAGAAGGTGGATTCGAAAGCCCGTTAAAAAACGCCGCAGTGTCGGCGTTTTTAGGGCGTGGGATTACACCGCCCTGACGGGCTGTATCAAAACTCGCAGACGAGATCAGACTACCGCACTATACAATGAGCACCTTCCCCCACCAAAAACAATGAACCGACCCTGTTTGGTCGGTTCATTGTTTTTCTGCAAGGAAGATGGATTCGAACCACCAAAACAGATTGTAATGTCTGCAATAAAAATAAGAAGTGATGCGATATAACAAGATACCGCACCACTTACTATTTGTATTTTAAATCTCTACTTTTTGCGAACCGGTAGGATTCACAATACTAAAACCGACATTCACGAGATGGTCTGCGACGCGTTCCAGTCCCAAAATGAGAGATGAATAATAGGGGCTTACATCTGCACTGCAGTTTCCTTCCGCAAGACGCGCAAAGTGACTTGCGATCAACTCCTTCTTCATTCCGTCAACGCCTTCCTCCAACGCGGTCAGCTTAGGCAGTTCCTCTTTGTTCAAACTTTCAAACGCGTCCTTGGAGATGGCAAACATCTGCATAATGTGATCACGCATTTCCGTGATGCCGCCACGCGCTTTATCCGAAAACGCGATCTTCTTATCAAACATTTCAACACCGATTTCGTGGAAATTCTCAGCGTGGTCACCAATTCGCTCAAGATCATTCAAAACGTGGAAATATGCACCGATAACCTTTTCATCGCTCTCTTCCACATTGGCAGATAGCTTGATCAAAAATTGTGTCAACGTACTATTCGTAAAGTCTATGATTTCTTCGTTCTTTCTTATAGGCTCACTGTGGTGTGTTGTTCCCGTTTCAATGGAAACAAATGAAAGGCGGGTATTCTCCTCTACCAAGTCGAGCATATACTCAATCTCTTTCTTCACCTGCATAAGTGCGACAGGAGGCATAGAGAGCAATCTGTCATCAACAAATTTGAGAGACAAGGTTTCTTCCCGGCCCTTCTTATCCTGAATGACTTTACAAGAATAATCCACCAATTGTTTAACAAAGGGAACCAGTAAGCAAGTGGTGGTTACGTTAAAGATAACATGGAAGGTAGAAACGCGCATCTGCAAGGACATAGGATCGCTTCCGGGGAACAAAGAAATCAGTAAGTTAACCACCGGTTCTCTGAATATCCAAATGATGGCGGTAAACAGCATCGTTCCTATGACGTTGAAGGTAAAGTGAATAAGCGCTACACGTTTCGAGTTGGCATTTGCTCCAACCGATGCAAGCAACGCCGTTACACAGGTTCCGATATTGGAACCGAGTATGATAAATAATGCTAGGTCTAGGGGCAGAACGCCGGTGCCAACCATCGTGATAACCACACCTGTAGCTGCAGAAGAACTCTGAATGAGTGCTGTGAAGATAACGCCCACCAAAATCAAAAGCAACGGAAAATTGACCTTTTTGAAAATTTCCGTAAACATATTCTCAATAAGAGGATTTCCAAAAGCCTGTTCGCTGCTCATAACTTCAAGCCCAACGAAAATCAATCCTAAACCACAACAAAGGGTACCGGCAATCTTCACCTTTTCCTTTTTGAAGAAGCCCATCATAACGCCGACGAAAGCGAGAAGATACATTGCCATATTGAAATAATCATTTTTAAGAGCTACCAGAACACCCGTGATCGTGGTACCGATATTTGCGCCCATAATGATGGGCGTTGCCTGCATAAGGGTCATAACGCCCGCATTAACCAAGCCGATAACCATGACGCTTGTTGCAGATGAACTTTGAATAATGGCAGTAACGCCCGCACCAATACCTACACCTGAAAAACGATTATTACTGATTCTTTCAAGAAGTCGTTTCATACCGTTGCCGGCACTTTTCTCCAAGGCATCGCCCATGAAATTCATGCCAACAATGAAAATGCCAATACCGGCCAGCAACCAAATAAGGCTCTGGACTAATTGCATAATTTCTTCTGGTGATAACATAACTTTTCTCCCTTCATGGCAAAAACCACATGTACCAAAATTCGCCACTACTTATGTTAACATAACATTGGCTAAGAAACAAGAAAAACTTAATTTCGAATTGCCCTTTCATACGATGCCCACGTTGGGTTATGATAAAAGGTGTTGGAAGAAAATCCTTGCTTGAATATTCGGTTATATTCCGTGATGCCTTTTCGGAATAAGGTTTCATAAAACGGTTTAGTAGCAAAAAAGAGAGTTCGCATATGGCTTTTTCTTGTTGCAGTTGTCACCGGCACACTTTGCACTTGTTATTGTGTTCAAAAATACAACAGCATTTCACTTCCCTCTCGCAACTTCACCGTTTACAATTTTTACTTATCTGTGTTATAATTTGATTGGGAGTATGTATCTAAAATCATACAATGTGACACATATAAAGGCGGTGGATGGATGCACAAAGAATACAAACGAATTGTTCCGAACGCTGACACGGCGGTGCTATTTATACACGGCATTATCGGCACACCGAACCATTTTACGGATTTTGTCCGCCTTGTTCCCGACGAGATATCCGTATACAACGTGTTGCTTGACGGTCACGGAAAAGACGTTGCCACATTCGCCAAAACATCGATGAAAAAATGGGAAGCCCAAATCGCCGCAGCGGTGGACGAATTGGCACAAACTCACCAAACCATATCCATCGTGGCACACTCTATGGGATGTTTGCTTGCCGTGGAACAAGCTATCCGCCATCCAAAAGTGCGCAAACTGTTTTTGTTAGCGATTCCGTTAAAACTGTTTTTGCGCCCGCAATTTTTCACCACTTCCCTTAAAGTGTATGGTAACAAAATCCGTCCCGACGACGCACAAGCATTGGCCGCTAAACGTTGTTGTGGAATAGAGCATCATAAAAATCCGCTTCGTTATATTGGTTGGATACCACGTTTTACGGAATTGTTCAAAAAAATTCGCAAAACGAGACGCCTTCTCCCCTCCCTTTCGGTTCCTTGTAGAGCATATCAATCAGCCAACGATGAGATGGTGTCCCAACGTTCTGAACAATTACTAAAGAAAAATACGCATATTTTGGTGGTTACACTCAAAAATTCTACCCATTATTACTACGACAAGGACGAACTTGCGTTTTTAGTTACGGAATTTACAACCTTTATACAATAGAAAAAGACCAACCGTTTCGGTTGGGCTTTTTCTATTTAAGCGCTCACAATTTCTTGTTATTTCTCTTTTTTATAAGTTATACGGTTTGCCACGCGCACAACGGTGGTTGAAACAATAATGCCAAGTGCCAACGCTGCGGCTAATTCCAGCGTGTAGATGGCTTTGGGTAAAAACGCAGCCGAATCTCCTTGAAAAGCAAACACCATCGTGTAATACAAGGAAGCACCGGGGATAAGCGGTATCAATGATGTGATGATAAAGGCCGTTGTGGGTGTCTTTAAAATTCTTGCCATAAACTCGGCATATATTGAAATCGCACACGCCACGAGGAAATACACAACGGGTTCAGCGGGGATCCATTTGTGGATCACCACAAACAGCAACCAGGAAATCAAGCCGCCCACCGCCGCCGCTATCAATCTTTTTGAGCGGATGTTAAACAGCAATGCAAATCCCAACGAGCCTACAAAAGCAGCCGCAATTTGAACGATTTCTGCTTGATTCATACGGCAACCCCCCAAAAAAGAACGACCAAAAAGTACCCTGCCGCAATCGCCAATGCCGTAAGTACCGCTTCGATGGAACGCAACAAGCCGGCAATACTGTCACCCGTGAACAAGTCGCGTATCGCATTGGTTAGACCGATACCGGGAATAAGTGCCATAATATTGCCGATGATGACGTTATCAACGGTGGGCACCCACTTTAATTTTACTGCCAAGAAAGACAAAAGCGTGATTACGATTGTAGCAAAAAATTTCCCGAAAATTTTATTGGAAACAATTTTCTCCGAAAGAAACATACTGAATCTGACAATCGCCCCTACCAACATCGCAACCGCCGCTTCCGTCACATTTCCCCCAAAGAAAATGGCAAAAGCACCCGCTATCACGGCATAGCAAATCAATTCAAGCCAAACGGGGTTTTTTCGCAAATTCTTGATTTTGGATAATTTCTCTTCGATTTCCGTTTCCGTAAGTTTCTTTTCACAGATCTCTCTGGAAAGGTCATTTAAATAGTGCAACTTATCGTAGTCACAACTTAACGTCGTTACCCGTCGTGTTTGGGTAAACACCGCACCCTCATGAGTACGGACGGTTACCACCATGCTGCTGGTGATAATGAAGACATCCACTTTGGATGCACCCAAAGCGGTGCATATGCGACTGATACTTTCTTCTACACGATGGATCTCCGCTCCGAAAACCAGCATCTGCTCTCCAATGTCCATCGCATAACTCAATGTTTTTTCCATACGGCATATCTCCCGTTTCCACAAGCACCATAGACATACAAACGCCCGACCCAAGCGGTCGGGCATCGTCGTTATTCGGCAGTAAAGTATTTTCCAACAAGAACAGAAGCCACAATCATAGCTGCACCGAGCACAATATTGGCCAGGGCAAAATCATTGGAAATTGCCGAAAAGATACCCAGCACAATTAACCACGTTTTCGTTTCTTTTACGCTTTGCACGGCATCGGTACCGTTTTGCAAACTTTGATACAACGATTGGACAAACCTGTGAATTTTGCGTGTGCCGAAAAAGTTGAACAGGAAAACGGCGGCCGCTAACAAAGCACATACAAGGAACAAAAGCGGACCGGAAGTAGACAGTACAATTTCCACCAAATCAATATATTCCGCGTGCATAAGCCCCAGTTCATTGACAATCTCATCAAACATAACCGAACTCCCTGCCGCAATGCCGACAACCGCCATCAACAGCAACCCTACCAGAAAAATGATTCCCGTTACTACATAAGACACGATATAGTCCGCAAAGATCACTCCACTGATATTACGCAAACCGTCCGTATGTACGTTGTCTTTACGGCTTTTGGCAAACACGATCCACAAAAACACCGAAGCCAAAATGTGCAACAACGGTAATCCATCGTTAAACAAGCCAATTGCAGCGGAAGCCGTTACCAAAATACACACCGTCAAAAACAACGGGCTTTTCAGTGCCGCCAACGTTTTGGAGAGAAGAGGGTTGCTCACTTCCGGTGTGGGCATCACTTCATTCGAATGTGAGGCCGCACCGCACTGGGTGCAAAAAGCAAAATCTTGTTCACTTTCAAAGCCACAACTGACACATTTCATCTGGTTATCCTCCTCTAACTTACTTTGATTACAGGATAGCACAAATTGTCATAAAATACAATATTTATATTTTTTCAAAAATTTGCATTTTTCTCTTGTTTTCTATCAAAGAATGTGCTATAATCCGACAAAATTACATATATGGATGACGTTTACAGAACCGTCCCATTCGAACGCGAACTGTAAACCGACATAACTTTGGAGAAACTCATTCAATTGAGGGCCGAAGGTGCAAAGCGATTTACGCTAAACTCTCAGGCAAAAGGACAAAGTCTTACAACACTTTTTCTTTCTGTTTTTGTGTAGCGGTTTGCGCTTTGCGTAAACCGCTATTTTCATTTTTTGGAGGGATGATAGACAATGTTTATCGAAAAAGTAACCGAAGTAAACGGTGCACTAAACAGTTTTATTTGGGGGCCTGTCGGCTTACTGCTTCTCATTGGCACCGGCATCTTGTTGACTGTTGTTACAAAAGTGTTTCAGGTGAGCCACTTGGGGCATTGGTGGAAAAACACCATCGGCAGTATGTTCAAGAAAAACGTGATTGCCCACCGCAAGGAAAAGGGCACCATCTCCCCTTTCCAAGCCCTTTGCACCGCGCTTGCCGCCACCGTCGGCACGGGTAACATCGCGGGTGTGACCGCCGCCATCTGCATCGGCGGTGCCGGTGCCGTGTTCTGGATGTGGGTTGCCGCTTTCTTCGGTATGATGACCAACTATTCCGAAAACGTGCTCGGTATGTATTTCCGTCGAAAGAACAACTATGGCGAATGGTCCGGCGGTGCTATGTACTACCTGCAAGACGGTTTGGGAAAGAAGAAAGGGTGTAAATGGATCGGCAAAATCCTTGCCACCCTCTTCTCCCTCTTCACCATGCTCGCTGCGTTTGGTATCGGCAGTATGGGTCAGGTCAATAAGATCGTGGCCAATGTGGTTTCCGCGTTTGACATCAAAGCCCTTTCCGAAACGCCTCTGTACACCTCGGGTGACACCACCATTTCGATGTATCACCTCGTCATCGGTATTGTGGTGATGCTCCTTACGGCTGTTATCACGCTTGGCGGTTTGAAACGCATTGCCAACGTTGCCGAAAAAATCGTTCCGGTTATGGTCGTGTTGTTTGTAGCAGGGTCGTTTGTGATCATCGGGATCAACTATGCCAACATTCTCCCTGCTTTTAAGGCCATCTTTGTAAACGCTTTTGCACCCGAAGCCGTAATCGGCGGCGGAATCGGTGTCGTCATCAGCAAGGTTATTACCCAAGGCTTTAAGCGTGGCGTGTTCTCCAACGAAGCCGGTCTTGGGTCTTCGGTTATGGTGCACTCCAACTCCAGTGTGAAAGAACCCGTAAAACAGGGTATGTGGGGTATTTTTGAAGTATTCGCCGACACGATGGTCGTGTGCACGATGACCGCGCTTGTGGTTCTCACCTCCGGTGCATACAATGTGCAAACGGGAGAAATTATGGCGGGGTACACCGATGCGACGTTGGTAGGCGGTGCCTTTAACAGCATTTTCTCCTGGGGAGGGATCGGCGAAAAATTTATTGCCGTTGCGATGTTCCTTTTCGCCTTTACCACCGTTTTGGGTTGGTCACATTACGGCAGCAAGGCGTGGGAATACTTGTTTGGCACCAAAAGTGTTGTTGTATTTAAAATCATTCACGTTTGTACCATCCTCTTTGGCGCTATCCTCACCTCTTCGTTAGCGTGGGATATTTCCGACACCTTTAACGGCTTGATGATGCTGCCAAACTTGATCGGCGTTGTAGCCCTGTTCCCGCTTGTGTTGAAAATCACACGCAACTACATTCACCGCCGCATCAAAAACAAAGACGAGGAGCCCATTCTCTCGTATGATGCCGATTTGCAAGCCGAAGCCGCCGCACATTTGGACGATGAGGACTAATTGCATTGCAAAAACCGCAGACAATCGTCTGCGGTTTTATCTTTTTCGCTTGTATTTTCTCTTAAAAATGCTATAATGTTGGTATGCAACATGAACTCCTAAGGAGGATTTCGAATGAATATTACACAGGATATTTGCTACATCGGCGTGAACGATCATCAAATTGACCTTTTTGAGGGGCAATATGACGTACCGAATGGTATGTCCTACAATTCCTACGCCATTATAGACGAAAAAATTGCGATTATGGATACGGTGGACGCCAATTTCACTCACGAATGGTTAGATAACATTCAAAATACGATTGGCAATCGCAAACCCGATTATTTGGTCGTGCAACATATGGAGCCCGACCATTCTGCCAACATTCAAAATTTTGTCAACACCTATCCCAATACGAAAATCGTGTCGTCTGCGAAAGCTTTTCAGATGATGAAGCAATTTTTCGGTACTGATTTTACCAACAATCAAGTGGTTGTGGGTGAAGGGGATACCCTTTCTCTCGGTCGGCACGTACTCACCTTTGTGACAGCGCCGATGGTGCATTGGCCCGAAGTTATTGTGACGTATGATAGCACTGACAAAGTATTGTTCTCCGCCGACGGATTCGGCAAATTCGGTGCCTTAGACGTGGAAGAAGATTGGGCGTGTGAGGCACGGCGCTACTACATCGGTATCGTGGGGAAATACGGCGCGCAAGTGCAAGCTTTGCTGAAAAAAGCGGCCGCGTTGGACATTCAAACTATCTGCCCGCTGCACGGGCCCGTTTTAACCGAAAACCTCGGTTATTATCTCGGCCTCTATAATACGTGGTCGAGTTATCAGCCCGAAGAAGAAGGCATCGTGATCGCCTATACTTCCGTTTACGGAAATACTAAAAAAGCCGTCATACAGTTGGCAGAAAAATTGCGTGCCAACGGTTGCCCCAAAGTGGTGGTAAACGATCTGGCCCGTTGCGACATGGCAGAAGCGGTGGAAGATGCTTTCCGTTACAGCAAGTTGGTATTGGCTACGACCACCTACAACGCCGAAATCTTCCCCTTTATGCGCGAGTTTATTCAGCACTTGACCGAACGCAATTTCAGCAACCGCACCGTCGCCTTAATAGAAAACGGGAGTTGGGCCCCTCTTGCCGCCAAAGTAATGCGCGGTATGTTTGAAAAAAGCAAAAACATCACCTTTACCGACACCAGCGTTAAAATTTTGTCCGCGTTGGATGCGGATAGCACTGCGCAATTAGACCGTTTGGCCGAGGAGTTGTGCCAAGAGTATTTGGCTCAACAGGACTCTACCGCCAACAAAAACGACCTATCGGCCTTGTTTAAAATCGGATACGGGTTGTACGTTGTCACCTCGCACGACGGCAAAAAAGACAACGGACTGATTGTGAACACCATCTCGCAAGTAACCAATACCCCTAACCGCGTCGCCGTTACGATCAACAAGGACAACTATTCGCATCATATCATCAAACAAACCGGCAAAATGAATGTGAATTGTTTGACGGTGGATACGCCCTTTACAGTGTTTGAACGTTTTGGTTTTACGAGCGGCCGGAACACGGATAAATTTGCCGATTGCGAACCTTTGCGTTCGGATAACGGTCTGATTTTTCTCCCCCGTTATATCAACGCGTTTATGTCCTTAAAAGTCGAACAATACGTCGACTTGGGCACGCACGGTATGTTTATTTGTTCTATCACCGAGGCGCGCGTGTTGTCTGACCGTGAAACGATGACATACTCCTATTATTTTGAAAACGTAAAGCCTAAGCCCGACACGGGAAATAAAGTCGGTTACGTTTGCAAAGTATGCGGTTATGTGTATGAGGGCGAAGAATTGCCGGAAGATTTCGTCTGTCCCTTATGCAAACATGGTGCGGCCGATTTTGAAAAAATCAAGCAAAGCAAATAATTCCCTTTTATTTTGGAAAATGTATACTAGGAGGTGAATACAATGAAATACGTATGCGACGTGTGCGGTTGGGTCTACGACGAGGAGATCGGCAATCCCGATAACGGTATTGCCGCAGGCACCAAATTTGAAGATCTTCCCGACGATTTTGAATGCCCGTTGTGTGGCGTTGGCAAAGACAGTTTCAGTGCCGAATAAACCGATAAACCGCACGGATTTTCCGTGCGGTTTTGTCTTGCACAAATCATAAGAATATGCTATAATCGCCACATAGAAAGGAAAGGCGGTGGTCACCATTCTTGTCAACTTTCATACACACACCACTTTTTGTGACGGCAAAAATACCGCCGAAGAAATGGTCCGTGCAGCCATAGAAAAAGGCTTTTCCGCCATTGGTTTTTCAGGCCACGGATACACCGCATTTGATACAAGTTACTGTATGGCCGATACGGATGGTTATTGCCGCGAGATACGCCGTTTGCAAACCGTGTATGCAGGTAAGATCGATATCGCGCTCGGCGTGGAAGAAGATGCCCACGCCCCGGTCAATGACGAGCGCTTCGAATACCGCTTGGGCTCTTCGCATTATGTTTTAAAAAACGGCACCTACTATCCGGTTGATTTGTCGCGCGACGCTCTTTGGGCAGCACTGGATGCATGGGGCGGCGATACGCATGCGTATGCCACCGATTACTATGCCCAATTTTGCTCCTACATCCGCGAACATAAACCCCATATTA
Source organism: Acutalibacteraceae bacterium (assembly GCA_045603285.1). Classification (GTDB taxonomy): domain Bacteria; phylum Bacillota; class Clostridia; order Oscillospirales; family Acutalibacteraceae; genus RGIG3009. Next base: position 16,238 of record JAZULW010000132.1, read on the forward strand.
TTGGGCATTTTGACCTTCTCACCAAATACGAGGAACAAGCCGCTCCCCTGTTTTTGCAGAATGAAGAATATCACCGCATCGCCAAACACTACCTACTGGAAGCACTGCGTTATGACTGTTTGTTCGAGGTAAATACGGGAGCGGTTTCCCGCGGATACCGTACTGCCCCGTATCCACACGAGTCATTGTTGTATCTTTTGGCAAAAAACGGCGGAAAGGTCATTTTGTCTTCGGATTCGCATTGCATAGAAACACTTGACAGCGGATTTGATGATGCACGTGTTTTACTCAAGGAATGTGGATTTACCGAAACCTACACCTTGAAACAAGGCAAAACCGTCAAAATTCCGTTATAAAGAAAACCGCATCGTTTAACGATGCGGTTTTTGTTATTTTTTAAACAGTTTTTTAAGCAAAAGCAGCAGGATATGTAACGCAACACCAACCACAATGGCAACCACCAAATCAAATACGACTGTTAACAAGAATGTGACAAACAACACCGCGATATCCCCTAGCTGCTTCTCACGAGATATCGACACAAACTTGCGCCATTCACTCATATTGTATGCCACCACAAACAAGATCGCGGCAATGGTGGGCATCGGAATAAGCGAGGCATAGGGCATCAAAAACAATAGCACCAACAACAACACAAGCGCGTGCACCATACCCGACACAGGGGTTCTGCCGCCGTTTTTTGCATTGGCTGACGTGCGCGCAATGGCACCCGTTGCTGGAATTCCGCCAAAAAATACCGAGGCAATATTTCCCGCGCCTTGCGCCACCAATTCGGCATTGGGGTTATGTTTCCCGTTTACCATACCGTCCGCCACCACGCACGAAAGCAACGATTCTACCGCCGCCAACACCGCAATGGTAACGGCATTGGGGATCACGCTTACCATTTTATCGGCACTAAGGTCCATTGCCGAAAAATCAAGTTTCGGCAACCCCGTCGGGATGGTATACAAATCCCCGATGGTATACACATTGTCACGGATAGTCGGAATCAGATTGACAAGCAACGCACTCACAACAACCGCAATGAGGGAAGGAGGAATGCGTTTTTCAAATTTGGGGTATACAATCAAAATCGCCAAACTGACCGCGCCGATGACCAATGCCCACGGACTAAATGTATAAGCAAATTCCAGGTTGGCTTCTATCTTTTCAAGCGTTTCAATCGGACGAACACCGGTGCCATAGGTAATACCGAGAAAATCTTTGATTTGCCCCAGCAAAATCGTAACCGCAATACCACCCGTGAATCCTACGGTAATGGTGTGCGGCATATAGCGGATAAACGTGCCGAGTTTGAAAACACCCATCAATATCAGCAAGATACCGGCCATAACCGTGGCAATGAACAAACCGTCCATTCCTTGTGTTGCGACCACGCCTGCCACAATCGTGGCAAAGGCGGCGGTCGGCCCCGCAATCTGCACGTTGCTTCCGCCAAGCAACGATACCACAAAACCGGCGGCAATAGCCGTATACACACCGCACGCAGGCGCAACACCCGATGCCAATGCCAACGCAATGGAAAGCGGCAACGCAATTACCGCCACAATGATACCGGCGATGATATCGTTTGTGAGTTGTTGTTTATTGTACCCTTTTAAACATTCCACCAATTTCGGTTGTAGATACATACCCATCCCTCTCTTTTAACTCATTCATTGTACCACAGAGGGGGACGTTGTCAACAAAAAACTCCGTCTTTCGACGGAGTTTTTAAAAAATCAAAGTTTGGAGAAACCGTGGCAGTTCACCAGAGCATCCAACTTTTGTCCCGCTTTGCACATCGGGCATTCGTGCACGGGGTAACATCCGTAATCCGGCAAGTCTTGCGGGTCAAACACCGAACGCACGGGGAAACCGCCGCATTCTTTTGCTGTGGAAAAAATGGCCGAAACACCCGAAACAGAGCCGCCGTAGTACTGAACCGCATCCATTGCCGCCTGCACCGTCTTGCCCGAGGCGACCGAAACCGCCAAAATCATCACGTGTTTCCCCGCAATCATCGGAACAATATTATCACGGAACAACAACTGACCGCCACCCACCGTTTCAGGGGTGACCACGTAGATGGATTTGTGCGCGTTCATGTTGATGATGTCGGCTTTTGCCAGTGCATCTGCCAGGCACGCACCAATCACTTCCGTACCGTCCAAACACACAATGGTGTCCACCACCGTGTCGGCATAATAATACGAACTGAGTTCTTCCGCCACGGCACGCGCCTCGGACAGACGGGCTTTTTGTGCCACCACGTCAATGTAGTAGTTGCTGTGGGTATTTCCGGTAGCAAAATGCCCCATCGCCACGCGTAAAAACAAATTGTTGCGTTTGGTTGCGTATTTCATCGTGTGTAAAGTCGGCATTTAAGTTCCTCCTTCGAGTTCTTTTTATTTATTTTACACTATTTACATTATCACTGCAAGAAAAATTTTGTAAAAAAAGAGCAAATCTATCGATTTGCTCTTTGCCGTTCTTGATGTTCACTTTTTAATCCTATCGCGCCGCGACAGAGTACGGAATTACGGGCGAAGACCCATGCCGCCTTCAAGTGTAAGCGTTTCGCCGTTCATATACTTGAAATCGGGAGAGGCAAGTTGTACGCAAACACGACCAATCTCCGTTTCGGGATCGCCAAAATGTCCCGCAGGGGGCATTTTCACGTTTGCCTTAAACGCTTCGGGATACGCTTTTTCAAAATTCTCAAGTTGAGCCGTCCACGCAAGAGGACACACGACATTCGTGTTGATCCCGTCTTTTGCCCACTCGGTAGCGGCAACGCGCGAAAGACCGCGAATGCCTTCCTTGGCCGCCGCGTACGCACATTGCCCGTAATTGCCGAACAAACCCGCACCGGAAGCAAAGTTGATGATGCTACCCTGTGTTTCTTTCAAATACGGATAGCACGCTTTCATATAGTAAAACGTTGCATAAAGCCCCGAATACATTGCTAAATCAAACTGCTCCGTCGTGTGGTCTTGAATGGTGACACCCGAAGCGGAGGCTTGCGCATTGTTGATAAGCACGTCAATTCTGCCAAATTCGGCAACCGCCGCATCCACAACCGCTTTGGCGGTTGCTTCGTTATCTGTGCCTGCCGCAATATCGGCGGAGAAAATAAGCACTTTCACACCGTAAAGTTTTTCAAGTTCCTCTTTTGCCTTTTCCAATTTGGAAACGTTTCTTCCCGTAATCACAAGGTTGGCGCCCTCTTTAGCATAGGCGGTAGCAATGCCATAGCCGATCGAACCGCAACGCCCGTCAGAAAGTGCAGCAAAGCCCGCGCCGGTAATGATTGCTGTTTTTCCTGTTAAAAATCCCATTATGATTCTCCTTTGATTTTTTATGACACATCCATTGTAACAAAACATTCTTCATTCGTCAAGGTACGGCGGGCGATTATATCAAAGATCCGTCCGCTTTCGCGGACGGATCTGCATCTCCTATCAACACGTTTTTGGTATGGTCACACCAATGGGTTTGGCTTGTTTTTTGGTGCAAAGGTAAAACACATAATAAAACAAGGCGATGTACGCGTAAAAAAGCAACACCACAAACAACGGATACAAAATCGGATTGCCGTTTACCATATTATACAAAATATCATACGGCGTGCCATCCCCTGCCATTAAAAACATATAGTTGTAATCAACAATCACGTTCACAATGTACGCCGCTACGCAAAATACGGTCAAAATAGAAAACGTTGCCACAATGTTCTGCTTTTTCATGCTCGCCATTTTGGCAATCATAATATACAAGGAAGCAAAGCCCGACATAGCGTGGGTGATACCTGAAATAACGTTATCAGCCGACAAGACCGGATAGGCATTGTAGTTTTGTCCCGCCCCAATGGTGCCAAACACGGCGCCGAGTATACCGAAAATACAAACAAAATCCAGTGCGGCTTCTTGTATCTTGCCTTTCGAAAATGCCGCCAACGGTATGGCAAGCAACTGGATACTGCACAAAAACAGGGGCAGGTCATACAAAATGCTTTCCATACTGCCTGCGCGAAAACAAAACATAGTAATTTTAAACAGTTCCACACTGTCAATCAAAATAGCCGCCCAAACGAGCACTTTGTTTTTATCTTTGTGTGCTTTGTTTCGGTTGTATTTTCCCAAAAGAACAGCCAACACAACCATAACAGCTAGCAACAAACCAACAAACAACAAATGTTGCCACGACAGAAATCCTTCCGCCTCACGTTGGTAACCGCCAAAACCAAAAAATTCTTTCACTGCCAATCATCTCCCAATCCGTTACCATTATATCGGAAAATGTCGAACTGTAAAGAATTCTATCAAAACTGTTTCTTTTATATCGGCGGTAGGGCAATTATCTGCGACTCGGTTGTACTATCAGATAGAAGAATATACGCGATAATAACTGCATTTAATCAGATGGTTGTCTACTGTTTTTTTCTATTATTTATAATGGGTTGACTTGATTTATATAATGTAGTATAATATGTATAAGTATCGTTTCATAGGAATTTTTTGTTGGTGACATTGCGAATAATCGTTATTTGTTTATTAGGAGGAAATTGGATGCCCACCATAAATTCATCGCTTTTACAGGACGATGTGTTACCGAATATAATTGAATTAGAAAAAGAGGAATTTGACCAAATTGCCCTCGCTAAACATTACAATAGTTTTTATAACCGCTTTGCTAAAAGAGTTATTGATGTTGTGTTGGCTATGATTTTATTGGTTGTTTTATCGCCTTTTTTTGTACTTATTTCGGTATGCATTGCTGTTGAATCGGGCTTCCCCATTTTATATCGGGCGGATAGAGGCGGTTACAAAAACCAAAATTTTAAAATTAACAAATTCCGTACAATGGTTAAAAATGCTGATAAAATCGGCGGCGGCACAACTGCGTTTAACGATCCTCGCATAACGAAGGTCGGTGCATTTTTACGAAAAACAAAATTGGATGAAATTGCTCAACTGCTAAATATCATCGACGGTTCGATGAGTTTTATCGGCCCCCGCCCCGAGCTTACAAGATATACCGAGCAATATGATGACCTGCAAAAAAACATTTTGAACGTTCGCCCGGGTATAACCGATTTCAGCTCTATAACCTTTATAAACCTTGATGAAATTGTAGGCGCCGAAAATGCCGATGAAATTTACGAAAAGTACGTTTTACAAAAGAAAAACCAATTGCGTTTAAAATACGTAAACGAGGTATCCTTCACAACCGATGTTAAGCTTTTCTTCCTTACCGTTTTTCGAGTGATTAAGAAATCGCTAAAAATAATTTTGATTTTATTCAAGAGGAACAACAATGGAATACATAACTCTTAAAAATTCAAATCTTTCGGTTTCGCGCTTTTGCATGGGAGGTTGCCCTATGGGCGGCTACGGTTGGGGCGAAACAAACGAAAAAGACTTTTTAGATGCCATTGATACCGCTATTGGCAACGGTGTTAACTATTTTGACACTGCCGACACCTACGGTTTGGGGCAATCTGAAATAACCCTTGCAAAAGGCTTAGGCGCAAAAAGAAAAGACGTGGTTATTCAGTCAAAATTCGGAGTTAGAATTATTGACGGAAAAACCGTATACGATAATTCACCAACATATATGCGCGAAGCTTTAGAAAAAAGCCTTATGCGCCTTAACACCGATTACGTTGATATTTACGTTATTCACTATCGTGATGAAACGCCGATAGAAGAGGTTATTGAGGGAATGAAAGCCCTTCAAAAGGAGGGCAAGGTTCGTTATTTTGGATTAAGCAATATTCAAAAAGAAAAAACAGACGAACTTTTACCCTATAAAAACCTTTTTGTTAATTCACAAAATGAATATTCACTTGCCTGCCGAAAGTTTGAAAAGGATATTGAATTTGTTGCAAGCAGGCTAAACACCACCCCGCTCACTTGGGGCAGCTTGGGACAAGGTATTTTAACGGGCAAATATGATATAAACGCAAAGTTTAATTCCAACGATAGGCGAAGTCGCGAAATATACGTTAATTTTCACGGTGAAAAGCTTAAAAAGAATCTTGAAATTGTAGAACAGCTTAAAACCATTGCAAAAATCCACGAAAAAGCCGTTGCTTCTACCGCTATAAGATTTATTTTGGACAATATAAAAGACTCGGTTGTTATTGCCGGAGTTAAAAATAAAAATCAAATGCTTTCTAATTTGGATGCACTTGATTGGAATCTAACTCAGGAAGAAATAAAAATTTTAGATGAGGTTTCTTTATGACAACCAAAAACACCCGCATCAAAGAGATAGACATTTTATATTCCATTGGTGCCATTCTTGCAATTTTGGGGCATTCCCATCCAAACGACTGGTCTTCTTTTGAAGGAACTCTTTTTTGATTTGATTTTAGGAATAAGATAGTTAGAGGTGTTCGACTTGAATAGTAAACAACTTGCTTGGAAAATACGTCGCCACGGTATTGAAATGACTCATCTATCCGGCAGTAGTCATATCGGCGCTATTTTATCCGTTGCGGATATTATTGCGGTACTTTATGCTGACGTTTTAAAATTTGACCCTAAAAACCCCAAAATGCAAGACAGGGATCGATTTATACTAAGCAAAGGTCACGCAGGCGCATCCATCTACGCCGCTTTAGCCGAAAGCGGCTTTTTCGCGGTGGATGAGCTTAAAACCCATTGCCAAAACGGCAGCCGCCTTTCGGGTCACGTTTCACACTACGTACCCGGTGTAGACCTGTCAACAGGTTCGCTCGGTCACGGCCTTTCGGTAGCGGCAGGTATGGCTCACGCGCTTAAAAAAGAGGATAAAAATTCCCGTTGCTACGTTGTTTTGGGTGACGGTGAATGTAACGAGGGTTCGGTTTGGGAAACGGCACTTTTTGCAAACCACTTTCGACTAAACAATTTAATCGCCATAGTTGACCACAACCGTATGCAAAGCCTTGATTACAACGAGAACACCCTTGAACTTGAAAACTTTGCTTCTAAGTGGCAAGCTTTCGGTTGGAACACGCTTGAAATTGACGGAAACGACCACGAACAGTTAAAGCAAGCCTTTGAAAAGGCAAAAGCCGAAGCAAACAAGCCCACGGTTATCATTGCCAACACCGTAAAGGGCAAAGGCGTTTCGTTTATGGAAATGGATATTTTATGGCACTACCGTTTTCCGCACAAAGGTTGGGAATATGATACGGCTGTGACCGAGCTACATAACGCTAAGCCCGAGGGTGTCGAGGATGTATACACTCCAAATGGTATAGAAAGCCCTGATCTTAATATCGAGCTTGACGGAAAAGACCACACCATGACCGAAACTTGGGAGCCGATCTACCTTGAAAACCCAAGACGTGTAAGCAGTTTAGCTCAAGTGGAAGAAATAACGGAGGGCAAATAAATGAGAGATACCTTTGTTAAAACCCTTGTAGAATTAGCAAAGAACAATAAAAATATTGAGTTGGTAACAGGCGACCTGGGCTTCGGTGTTTTAAAGCCGTATTGGGAAACCGTTCCTAATCAATTTACAAACGCGGGTATTGCCGAACAAAATATGACCGCGCTTGCCGCGGGTATGGCATTAGAAGGTAAGACCGTGTTCACCTACTCCATCGGCAACTTCCCCACGCTTCGCTGTCTTGAGCAGATACGCAACGACTGTTGCTATCACGATGCCGACGTAAAAATCGTATGCGTAGGCGGCGGTTTTGTATACGGTTCTCTTGGTATGAGCCACCACGCCACCGAGGACATTGCGATTATGCGCGCGCTTCCGAATATGGTAGTATTGGCACCCGGCGATTTGACCGAGGCCGAAGCCGCCACAAAAGCGATTACCGAATATAAGGGTACTTGCTATTTGCGGCTCGGGCGCGGCGGTGAAAAGCGCATTCACGAAAAAATTGATAATTTCGAGATAGGCAAAGCCATAAAGGTCAAAGACGGCTCGCGTGTTGCCATATTTTCCACAGGTGCTATTTTTGAAGAAATTGAAGAAGCCGTTTCACTTTTAAAGGATAAAGGTATCGACCCCGCCGTTTACACCTTCCCAACTGTAAAACCGATAGACCGCGACGTTATTTTGAACTGTTCCAAAAACTTTGACTTAATCGTAACCGTTGAAGAACATAGCGTGGTAGGTGGTTTTGGCAGTGCCGTTGCCGAAGTTATGGCAGAAAAACCTCAAAAAGCAAGACTGCTTAAAATCGGCCTTGACGACACCTATTCCTCAAAAGTGGGCAGTCAAAAATATTTGCGAAGCGAATTTGGAATAGATGCCAAAGGCATCGTAGGAAAAATTACCGATAGTTTATAAAGGGCGTTTTGAATGAGCAAGAAAATATTAATCGTTGTAAATGATTTTACCACCATTTACCATTTCAGAATGGAATTAGTGGAATATCTAATCAAAATGGGCGAAAAAGTGTACATAGCGCTTCCCGATGATGGGAGAAACGAACAGTTAAAAACTTACGGCGCAGAAGTTTTGCAACTTGCGATCAACCGCTTTGGAACAAACCCATTGGAGGACATAAAAACTTTTTTTTCAATCAAAAAAATAATAAACTCCATCCACCCCGATATCGTTTTTACGTTCACTGCCAAACCGAACATTTATGGAGGCCTGGCTTGTCGCTTCACCAAAACACCTCATATAGCAAACGTAACAGGATTAGGCGCAAATTTTGAAAAGCAAAATATAGTTTCAAGAATTATGTTAATGCTTCAACAATTTGCATATAAAAAATCAAAAATGGTTTTCTTCCAAAATGAAAGCAATCTGTCTTTCTTCAAGTCCAAAAAGGTCGTTAAAAACAACTATGCTCTTTTGCCGGGATCGGGTGTGAATTTAGAAACCAACCGTTTTGAAGAGTATCCCCATAACCAAGTTACAAAATTTATAACCATAGCCCGTATTCGTGAAGACAAAGGGTATGACGAATTGTTTTACGCAATAAACAAGGCGCAAGATGAAAACCTCAACGCAGAGTTTCATATTGTTGGTTGGTACGAGAGCGATGATTACAAGCAAAAAGTGGAAGCCTTAAGTGGAAACAGTCGTGTTATATTTTACAATGGTGTGCCACACGAAGAAATACACAACCTTATCACTAATTGCGATTGCCTTATTCACCCTTCACACCACGAAGGAATGAGTAACGTTGTACTGGAAGCTGCCGCAACCGGCAGACCCGCTATCGTTTCGAATATACCCGGTTGTATTGAAGGCGTCGAGAATAATAAAACAGGATTTTATTTTGAGGTCAAAAACCAACAAGACCTATATGACAAAATCCATCAATTTGCCAATTTAACACAAGAGGAAAAAGCTGCTCTTGGCCTCAATGCCAGAAAAAAAGCCGAAGTGGAATTTGACCGTCAAATCGTAGTTAGAAAATATTATGAACTGATATAGTAAGGGGGATTTATTATGTCTTTATATCAAAAAATTGTAAACAAGGAAGAAAAAATTTCACTCGTGGGTCTCGGCTACGTTGGTATGCCTATTGCCGTTGCCTTTGCAAAGAAGGTTGACGTCATAGGCTTTGATCTTAATGCCAAAAAAATTGAACTTTACAAGTCGGGCATTGACCCTACAAACGAGGTTGGTAACGAGGTTATTAAAAACACAACCGTAGAATTTACCGCCGACGAAACAAAGTTAAAAGAAGCTAAATTTCACATCGTAGCCGTTCCTACACCTGTAAATGACGACCACTCCCCCGACTTAACCCCCGTTGAAGGCGCGTCGACAATCGTTGGTCGCAACCTTACAAAAGGCAGTATCGTAGTATATGAATCCACCGTATATCCAGGTGTTACCGAAGAGGTTTGTGTTCCCATTCTCGAAAAAGAGTCGGGGCTTAAGTGCGGTGTGGACTTTAAGATTGGCTACTCGCCCGAACGTATCAACCCCGGTGACAAGGTACACCGGCTTGAAACCATTGTTAAAATCGTAAGCGGTATGGACGACGAGTCACTCGAAGAAATCGCAAAGGTTTACGAACTTGTGGTAGAAGCGGGTGTTCACCGCGCCGAAAGCATCAAAGTTGCTGAAGCTGCTAAAGTTATTGAAAACAGCCAACGCGATATCAACATTGCCTTTATGAACGAGCTTTCGATTATCTTTAATAAAATGGGAATCGACACACAGTCGGTACTTAAAGCCGCAGGCACCAAATGGAACTTCTTAAAGTTCTTCCCCGGTCTTGTAGGCGGTCACTGTATCGGTGTTGACCCCTATTATCTTACCTACAAGGCCGAACAACTCGGTTAACACAGCCAAATCATCCTCTCGGGTCGTAGAATTAACGATGATATGGGCAAATACGTTGCCGAAAGTGTTGTCAAAAATCTGATCAAGGCCGACGTTGCTATAAAACAAGCAAAGGTTGCGATTTTGGGCTTTACTTTCAAAGAAAACTGCCCGGACACACGCAACACCAAAATTATTGATATTTATAACGAATTAAAGGAATACGGTATTACCGCGACGGTTGCCGATCCTGCCGCCGATGCCGAAGAAGCGAAATGGCTTTATGGTATGGAATTTGCAGATATCCATACCATTAAAGACTGTGATGCGGTTATTCTTGCCGTTGCTCACGATGAGTTTAAAACCCTAACCGCTGCCGATTTTGACAACATGTTTAAGTCGGGCGATAACAGTAAGAAGGTTCTTGCTGATATTAAGGGTTTACTTTGCCGCAAGGAATACGAAGCCTTAGGCTATCACTATTGGAGATTGTAATTTATGGGTTACCAACACTTAAAATTCCCCGAAAATTCATTGTTTTTAGTAACAGGTGGCGCAGGATTTATCGGCTCCAACCTTTGCGAAGCTATACTCAATATGGGGTATAAGGTGCGTTGCCTTGACGACCTTTCGACAGGCAAGCAGGAAAACGTGGATATGTTTCTTGATAACCCCCATTACGAGTTTGTCAAGGGCGATATCAAGGATTTGGATACCTGCATGAAAGCGTGCGAGGGTGTAAACTACGTGCTTAACCAAGCCGCTTGGGGCAGTGTTCCCCGTTCGCTTGAAATGCCGCTTTTCTACTGCAAGAATAATATCGAAGGCACTTTGAATATGCTTGAAGCCGCAAGAATTGGCGGTGTTGAAAAGTTTGTGTATGCTTCAAGCTCTTCCGTTTACGGGGATGAGCCTAACCTGCCGAAAACCGAAGGCAGAGAAGGCAATCTTTTATCCCCTTACGCATTAACCAAGCGTTGCGATGAAGAATGGGCCAAGCAGTATACGATGCACTACGGCCTTGACACCTACGGTATGCGTTATTTTAACGTGTTTGGCCGTCGCCAAACGCCCGACGGTGCCTACGCCGCTGTTATTCCAAAGTTTATTAAG
>JAZULW010000133.1:0-1933 GCA_045603285.1 Acutalibacteraceae bacterium
GTTTACCGATACGGTATACGAATGTAATGCGCGCGGTGTCCTTCGCCGTGAAGGGGTTTCTCCCGTTGCAGGTGACAGGGTGGTCATCACCTTGTCCGAAGAGGGAAAAGGGGTGCTGGAACGCGTGTTGCCGCGCCGCAACGCGTTGGTGCGGCCGCCTGTTGCCAATTTGGATTGCTTGGCTATTGTGGTATCGGTTGCACAGCCGCGTCCGCATTTGCTGCTCGTGGATAAAATGATTGCCTTGGCGGAGCATCACGGGATGGAACCGATTGTGGTGGTTACCAAAACCGATCTGGAAGCAGAACCATTTCCGGAAGAGGTGTACCGTGATGCCGGTTTTTCAGTTTTTTCGGTTACCAGTGCCGAGCCAATGAGCGCGTTGCCCTTGAAAACGTTTTTGAGAGGCAAAGTGACGGCATTTACCGGTAATTCCGGCGTGGGAAAATCCACGCTGTTGAATCTGCTTGACCCCACGTTGATGCGCGAAACGGGGGAAATCAGTCAAAAACTGGGCCGCGGCCGTCATACCACACGTTCGGCAATTTTGATTCCGTTGCAAGGCGGAGGCTATTTGGCGGATACACCCGGTTTTTCCTCGTTGGATACCGACCGTGTGGCGGTGTTTGAAAAAGATTGTATCGGCAACTGTTTTCGAGAGTTTGAAAGGTATGCACCACATTGCCGTTTTACAGGTTGCTCCCACGTGCACGAACCGAATTGCGCTGTTCGTTGTGCCGTGGAAGAGGGGGAAATTGCAAAATCACGCTACGACAGCTATGTTGCAATGTATAAAGACGCGGAAAAACGAAAAGTATGGTAACGAGCGAAAGCGGGTAGCGCCGTTTTCGCTCGTTTTTTGTCGCCCTCCCACCGAAAATGGAAGAAAAGTAAAAAAAGCAACACTTTTTTTCACTTTTTTCTTGAAAAATGCACAGAAATTGTGTAAAATTAACTTGTATGTTTATAAGTATGCTCGGCGAAAAATAAGACCATTTTGAAAGGCCGCATTCGGTCGTGTAGAGGAGACGTAACTATGGCGAATCGATTGTTTTTGGGAATCATCAATCAAATGAAAGAGGCGATCGACCGCACCATCGGTGTGGTGGACGATACTTCCACCGTTATTGCCTGCAGTGACTTAAGCCGTATGGGCGAAAATCGCGAAGCCCTGTCGACCGAAGTGCTTGGCGAACAAGACTTGTTTGTATTCGAGGGATATACCTACAAAACGTTTGGTTCCCGTTTAAGCGGCGATTACGTTGCATTTGTGGAAGGTACCGACGAAATGGCTGCGCGTTATGTGAATTTGTTAACCATTACCCTCGATAACGTAAAACAATATTACGACGAAAAATACGATCGCGCCAATTTCATCAAGAACGTCATCTTGGATAACATTCTTCCCGGGGATATCTATCTCAAAGCCCGTGAATTGCATTTCAACAGCGATTCTTCCCGCGTGGTGTTGTTGGTACACATTCAAAATCGCACCGAGATTTCGGTGTTTGACGTGATTCGCAACCTGTTCCCTGACAAAAACAAAGATTTTGTCATCAATATCAGCGAAAGTGATATTGCGGTAGTCAAAGAAATTCGCCCCAATATCGATTCCAAAGATTTGGAGAAATTAGCGCAGTCCATTGCCGATACGCTCGGAGGCGAATTCTACACGCGTTGCAGTGTCGGTATCGGCACGCCCACGGAAGGCATCAAAAACTTGGCGCGTTCGTTCAAAGAAGCGCAAGTGGCCTTGGAAGTAGGAAAAGTATTTGATACCGAAAAATCCATTATCAGTTACGATAACTTGGGTGTGGCGCGCCTTATTTATCAGTTGCCCACCACCTTGTGTGATATGTTCCTCAAAGAGGTGTTTAAGCGCGACTCGGTCGATTCTCTTGACCAGGAAACGCTCTTTACCATCCAAAAATTC
>JAZULW010000134.1:0-6427 GCA_045603285.1 Acutalibacteraceae bacterium
TGGGCGAATCGTCTGTGGGTGTTTTCATTGTTTACAAGGTCTTGACCAATTCTTTCAAATACGCGGCAAAGTCGGTGCCGACCTCGGGATGCTTTAACGCAACCTCACAAGTGGCTTGCAAAATGCCGAGTTTGTTGCCCATATCGTAACGGGTTCCGGTGAAATCCACGCCCGTCATACCTGCGCTGCGGGCGAGGGTGCACATGGCATCGGTGAGTTGAATCTCACCACCCGCGCCGGGAGGCGTTTGGTCCAAAATATCAAAAATGGCAGGCGGCAACACGCAACGGCCAAGAATGGAATACAACGACAAAATGCGGTCTACCGACGGTTTTTCCACCATATCGGTGACGTGGTAGAGATTATCATGCAAATGTTCTACCGCAAGGGAGGAGTATTTTTGAATTTGCTCTTGCGTAACTTCTTTAATGCCTACTACACCGCGGCCGTATTCTTCCCACGCACGGCACAACTGACCGCAAGCCGGGTCATCACCGATGATGACGTCGTCACCGTACAACACGGCAAACGGTTCGTCGCCCACAAAAGAACGGGCACAATTGACCGCGTGGCCGAGGCCTTTGGTTTCCTTTTGGCGAATAAAGGTGATGTTGGCCATGGAATTGATGCGTTGAAGGTCGGCAAGCACGGCATCACGGCCGGCGGCTTCGAGGCGTTGCTCCAATTCAATGTTGTGGTCAAAATGATCTTCTATGATGCCTTTGCCGCGGTTGGTGATGATCAGAATATCGGTAATACCGGCCGCAACGGCTTCCTCTACGATATATTGAATCGCCGGTTTATCGACAATCGGCAACATCTCTTTGGGCATGGCTTTGGAAGCGGGCAACACACGGGTTCCCAGTCCTGCTGCGGGAATAACGGCTTTGCGAACGGGTTTCATAAAAACATTCTCCTCATAAAAACAACATCACAAAATAAACGCCATTAAATATTGGACAAACAACAAAATGAGGAACGGCAACGCCCCCATAGCGGGCGACACGCCGCCGGTGTTTAAAAAGTTTTGGTTGTATTGCAAATCGGGATCTTCTTGCAATTTGCGCGCTTTTTTCAGCACCTGCTGCATATACAACCAGTTGCCGAACAACCCCAGCACAATGCTGACGGCCAATCCCGCAAATGAAGACACCACCATCATCGCATACAAAAAGCGGCCGTTTTGCGAGGTGACCAGTGCGGCATAGCCGATATCGGTTAACTGCATATCCGCATACAGCGAGAAAAACGAGAGCACAAATTCGAACGCAAAGATCAACCAACCGATAAGCAGGTTTTTGCGATACAAGAGCCATTTGGCGGTAAACAAAAAGGCGGCAAGGTTCCAGGATCTCTTTTTACCGCTGCGGCTTATGTGATAAAACCGCGGCAGATAGTACGCCGAATTGGGCCCGATCACCTCGGCAAGCGTTTCCACCGCTACCCCCTCAATGGTTTCGCCGCGCGGAATACCGCCAAGCGGGTCGTGCAGGGGCGGGGGAGTGAAGTTGGTTTGAAACGGAGGGGTATATTGGTTTACGGGCGGTTTGGGAGCCGCACTGTGCCATTCGGAAGCACCGAGGTCGCGCCCGCAATGCGCGCAAAACTCGGCAAATTCGGGGTTTTGTTTGCCGCAGTTGGGGCATTGCCGATAGGGTTCTTGCGGTTCGGGTTTTTTCGTTTGTCCTGCCGGCCATTGCCGTTCGGTTCCGTGGTCGGCGGCAAAGTGGCATTGCCCTTCGCTGCGCCAACACTCCCGATGATGCGGCGCACCGCACTGCGGACAGGAAACAATATCGTCTGTTTCGGCAAAATGCTTGCCGCAAACGGGGCAAGATTGCCCTTCATAAAAGAACATATGCGTTCACATCCAACTTATAATCTCACAAGTATTGTATCGTGGCGGACGGATGCTTTCAAGTGTTTTGTGAAAAGTTTATAAAACGTTAAGATTTGTCCGCAAGGCCGCGTCCGTCATCCGCTTCCACCGAAAGGAGTGCCAACGCCCCGTCGCCATCACGGCGAACGGTGTAGCGTTGGGTGTATTTTCCCATGGCAAACGTGGGGGGGACGGTTTTCCCTTTTTCGTCTACCTCGATATCGGCATTGGCCACATACGCCACACGAACGGTGTAAAGATCACCGCGTTTGCGCACCGTCCCGATGACGGGGGTATACCCCGAGGTGTTGATAGAAAGCGGCACGTGATATGTTTGGGTGTTGGCGTTGTATTCAATTTCACCCACCGTTTTGTGGTGCGGTTTGGCTTCGCCGAACAGATAGGCAAACGACTCTTCGATTACGGCCTGGGGAATTTGCAACCGCCAACCCGTGTCGTCCAACGCATAGATAGAGGTGTCGTCTTTTTCGCGCAGTTGGCGGATGCGTTCCGCTTCGGTCACACGGTATACCGCGGCAAGAAGCAACGCATCCTGCTCGCCTTCCTCGGCGTTTTCAAACGTGGAAGGACAAAACTGCATCACAGGATTCAAAAAATCGTACAGTTCGTTTTTCAGCGGTGTATCGTCGGTCCATTTGGCTACAAGGCGCACCGCGCCGCTGAGCACTGTGATCACACCGATGCAGGCGAACAACAGCACCAAAAAGCCAAGCGGTGCCGCATAGCGAATACGGCCGCGCTTTTTAGGTTGTGTTTCCGTAGCGGCAATAACGTTCAAGTTTTCTTGTTCACTCATGGAGAAACCTCCTTTTTAAAACAAACGCAATACGCGCAATTCGTTTTCTTGCGGTTCACCCAGCCCCAAAAATCGCCCGTCGGGGGCATAGACGCGCACCGTCGTGCAAACGGGTGTGTTTAGCCGTTCCAAAAACAGCGCGCCGCCGTTGGCAAAACGGGTGGCCTGTGCGGCGGAAATGGTCACGGCCTCAAACGAAGAAAAGGCGCTGTCGGTCGGCATCAAGCGTGCCGACAAAGCCCCCTCTTCCGCCAAACGGCGGCAGTCATCGGGGGTAAGACAAACGCCAAGGGCGTAGCCGGCCGCCTGTGTGCGGCGAAGCGCGGTCATTACCGCGCCGCACCCGAGCGCACGTCCCACATCATCGCAAATGGAGCGAATGTACGTCCCTGCCGAGCAACGGCACGAAAAGGTGAGAACACCGCTTGTGTCGTCGTAGGAAAGCACCGTTAAGTCGTACACCGTGACGGGACGCGCCTCGCGTTCTATCTCAATACCGCGGCGCGCCAGTTCGTATAACCGCACGCCGTCCTTTTTGAGTGCCGAGGTCATCGGGGGCGTTTGCAAAATGTTGCCGCGAAAGGCGGCATGGGCTTCGTCTACCGCCGTGCGGCTCGGCACGGGAGCGCCTGTCTCGCGCACCGCGCCCCAGATATCCAACGTATCGCTTTGTTTGCCGAATTGCAGTGATGCCACGTACGTTTTGTCGTGACAGGGAAGTAGCGGAATGGCGCGGGTGGCTTTGCCGAAAAACAGCGGCAACACCCCCGTGGCCATAGGATCAAGTGTGCCCGCGTGGCCGACCCGCTTTTCGCCGAGCAGCCGACGAAGCAACGCGCAAGCGGCAAACGAGGTCATGTCACACGGTTTATCCAGACACAAAATACCGTCCATAGTTACTCCGTAATCCGCGGCACCGCTCGTGCGGTCGCATCCAGCAGGCAGTCTACGATTTCGTCTACCGTACCCGAAAGGGGGCAACCGGCCGCGCGCGGGTGGCCACCCCCGCCGAGCAGACCGCAAATGACGGAAGCGTCGGCGTGGGTGCCGGTACGCGCGCTCACTTTGTAGTTGCCGTCGGCTTTTTGACGAATGGTGAACCCCACCCATACCCCCTCGATTTGGCGAGGCAAGGGCGAGAGCCCCTCCATATCGTCCTCCGCGGCACCGCTTTGTTTCATCATTTCTTCGGTGATGAGCATCACGGCGACACGTTCTTTGTAATAATAGGAGATGGCGCTCAAAGCCTTTTGTTCCAGCGACAACCGTGCACGCGATTTGATGTCAAACATCGCGCGGTTAATGGCTTCGGCATGAGCACCACACTCCATAAGGCGCGCCGCCATACGGTGAGTGAGAGGGGTAACGTTGCTGTACTTAAAACAACCGGTATCGGTGGAGATGCCCGTAAAGAGGCAATCGGCGATGGCCGTATCAATGGCAACACCCAGTGCATCCAACAGTTCCACCATGATCATGGCGGTGGCGGCATACGCGGCATTTAACACCAAAAACTGTTCGTAATCGCGGTGAGAGGCGTGGTGGTCAATGCACAATTCCACACGGTTGGCAAACGCGGACAACCCTTCGCCGAGCAAGGCGGCATCCGCTACGTCCACCGCACAAACAAACGCGGGTTCAAACTCTTGGGCGGGGAGATTTTTCCACATATAGTCGTATTTTTCCGGCAACGGGTCACTGCACAACACTCGTGCTTGTTTGCCGAGTGCGTGTAACGCGCGGCACAGCGCAAACGCCGAACCAAGCGTGTCCCCGTCGGGAAACTGGTGTGTCAGTATCACAATGCGGTCAGCCGCGCGCAGTTGCTCGGCGGCCGCCGAAAGGGATATACGTTCACTCATTGTCGTTGTCTTCCTTTTCAACGTCTTTGTTCAACTCACGGAGGGTCTTGGCAATGCGTGCGCTGTAGGCAATGGAATCGTCCGCCACAAATTTCAGTTCGGGCACGTGTCGAAGATGCAAGGCATTGCCGAGTTCGCGCCGCATATATCCCGCGGCGGAGGTAAGCCCCTTCACCGCGGCACGGGCGGCATCCAAGCCGTCCATCGCGCTGATGTATACCGTAGCATACGAAAGGTCGCGGGTTACGTCTACCCGCACGATACTGATCAGTCCCGCCGTTACACGAGGATCTTTTACGGTGCGCAAAATGGCAGTCAATTCGCGCATAATATCCTCGCCCGTGCGGTCCATACGATAACCGGCCATAGGGCATTACTCCTTTCAGTCGCGGTATTCTTCTATGATATAGGTTTCGTAAATGTCGCCTTCCTGAATATCGGTGAATTTTTCCAGACCGATACCGCATTCGTAGCCTTGCGCCACTTCGCGTTGGTCATCCTTAAAGCGTTTGAGGGAAATCATCTTATCGTCACCGATGATGATACCGTCACGCACGATACGGAGCAGGTCGTTGCGGTACACCTTGCCGTCCAGCACGTAGCAACCGGCAACCAAACCCACACCCGTAATGCGGTACACTTGGCGCACTTCGGCACGGCCGTGCAACACTTCACGCGTTTTGGGGGCGAGCATACCTTTCATCGCGGCTTCAATTTCATCCAGGCAGTCGTAAATGATGCGATACATACGCATATCCACTTCGGCGGTTTCCGCGGCCGCTTGGGCAAGCGGATCGGGACGCACGTTAAAGCCCACAATGATGGCTTTGGAAGCCTGTGCCAGCATTACATCGCTTTCGCTCACCGCACCGACGGCACCGTGAATCACGCGCACGCGCACTTCTTCGTTGGAAAGTTTTTCAATGGACTGTTTCAGAGCCTCCACCGAACCTTGCACGTCGGCCTTCACGATGACGCTGAGTTCTTTCATATCGTGGTCTTGCATTTGGTCAAACAAGTTGTCAAGCGTAACCTTTTGATATTGCTTAAAGAGTTCCTCTTTGGCTTCCTGCTTGCGTTGTTCCACCAGTTCACGTGCCAAACGCTCGTCGGAAACAGCGTTGAATTCGTCGCCGGCGGTGGGCACTTCGGAAAGGCCCATGATCTCAACCGGCACGGAGGGACCCGCTTCGGTCACTTTACGGCCGCGATCATCGGTCATCGCACGGACACGGCCCACGGCCGTACCCGCCACCACCACGTCACCCGCTTTGAGGGTGCCTTTTTGCACAAGCAAGGTGGCAATGGGGCCGCGGCCTTTGTCCAGACGCGCCTCGATAACCGAACCTTTGGCGGCGCGGTCGGGGTTGGCTTTCAGTTCTTGCATTTCGGCTACCAGCAGCACGGAATCCAGCAACTGGTCCATCCCTTGGCCGGTGTGTGCCGAAACGGGCACACAGATAACATCGCCGCCCCACTCTTCGGGCACCAGTTCGTGCTCGGTGAGTTGTTGCATAATGCGGTCGGGGTTGGCGGTGGGTTTATCCATTTTGTTGATGGCCACGATGATGGAAACACCGGCGGCCTTGGCGTGGTTGATGGCTTCAATGGTTTGCGGCATAATGCCGTCGTCCGCCGCCACCACCAAAATGGCGATATCGGTCACTTGTGCACCGCGGGCACGCATGGCGGTGAAAGCCGCGTGACCGGGGGTATCCAAAAACGTAATGGATTGCCCGTTCACACTGGCGCGGTACGCACCAATGTGTTGGGTAATGCCGCCCGCTTCGCCGGTGGTGACACTGGTTTTGCGAATGGCATCCAAAATGGAGGTCTTGCCGTGGTCAACGTGGCCCATCACCACTACGA
>JAZULW010000135.1:0-2411 GCA_045603285.1 Acutalibacteraceae bacterium
ACATGGCTACGATCCGACTTGGCAATGCAAAATCATTTGGTAGGGACTGAGCATTTGTTGCTGGCGATTCTGCGTGATGACAGTAGTGTGGCCGTGCGTTTGTTGACTATGCTCGGAGCACGTAGCGGCGAATTATCCGAAGATGTTATGAAAGCCGTTGGTACCGCGCCGGCACAGACCGGCGCCACCACAAACCGTCCCTCTTCAGGAAAAAACGGCAAAACGCCTACACTTGATCAGTTTGGTCGTGACCTCACCGTAATGGCCAAAGAGGGCAAACTGGACCCCGTTATCGGCCGCGCTGAGGAAATTCAGCGCGTGGTGCAGATTTTGTCCCGTCGCACCAAAAATAACCCATGCCTTATCGGCGAACCGGGAGTGGGTAAAACGGCGATAGCCGAAGGGCTGGCACAACGCATTGTCGCGCAGGAAGTGCCGGAAACACTGAAAGATAAACGTGTGGTGACGTTGGATCTCACAGGAATGGTCGCCGGTACGAAATACCGCGGCGATTTTGAAGAACGCATTAAAAATGCGCTTGAAGAGGTTGCGCGGGAGAAGAATATTTTGTTGTTCATTGACGAAATTCACACCATCATCGGTGCGGGTGCCGCCGAAGGAGCGGTTGACGCGGCTAACATTTTAAAACCATCGTTGGCGCGCGGCGAGATTCAGGTGATCGGCGCGACAACACTGGAAGAGTATCGCAAACACATTGAAAAGGACGCAGCCCTTGAACGCCGCTTCCAACCCGTGACGGTGGGAGAACCTTCTCCCGAAGAGGCGGAAGAAATTCTCAAAGGATTGCGTGACAAGTACGAGGCACACCACAAAGTGAAAATATCCGACACAGCGATTCGTTGTGCCGTGCAGTTGTCGGTGCGGTATATTTCTGACCGCTTTTTGCCCGACAAAGCCATTGATCTTATTGATGAAGCCGCTTCTCGCGTAAGGCTACGTGCCTTTACAGCACCCACCGGTGTCAAAGAACTGGAGGCAGAAGTGGAGCGCCTTGCGGAAGAGAAAAAATCCGCCGTGAACGAACAGGATTTTGAACGAGCCGCACGCTTGCGCGATGAGGAGAAAAAAGCGGCGGAAGAACTGGAACGCCAACGTGCCAAGTGGCAAGAAGAAAATGCCGCTGCAAATGATGAGGTAACCGAAAACGACATTGCGGAGATCGTGTCGAGTTGGACGGGAGTTCCCGTAGCACAACTTACTGAAGCGGAAAGTGAACGGTTGCTCCATATGGAATCCGTTCTCCACCAACGTATCGTTGGCCAAGACGAAGCGGTAAGCGCCGTCTCGCGAGCCATTCGCCGCGGTCGCGTCGGCCTGAAAGACCCACACCATCCTATCGGGTCCTTCATCTTTCTTGGCCCCACGGGTGTGGGCAAAACGGAATTGTGCAAAACGTTAGCCGAGGCAATGTTCGGCGACGAAAATGCGATGATCCGTTTGGATATGTCGGAGTATATGGAAAAGCACACTGTGTCGCGGTTGGTGGGTTCACCTCCCGGCTATGTTGGGTACGACGAGGGTGGTCAACTTACCGAAAAAATTCGCCGCAAACCTTACACGGTTCTTTTGTTTGACGAAATTGAAAAAGCGCATCCCGACGTGTTCAATATGCTGTTGCAAATTTTGGACGATGGCATTTTAACCGATTCTCAAGGACGGCGTGTCGATTTTAAAAACACAGTCATTATTATGACATCGAACGTCGGCGCGCGTCTTATTACGGATAACCGCCAATTCGGTTTTGGTTTTGGAGAAGCCGATAACAGCGGCAATGATGGGCGCATTCGCGAGAACGTGATGGGAGAACTGAAAAAGACGTTTCGTCCCGAATTCCTTAATCGTGTGGATGATATTATCGTGTTTAAGCAACTGACGCAAACCGACATCGAGGAAATTGCAAGACGGATGCTTTTCTCGCTGAACAAACGGGTAAAAGATTTGGATATTCAACTGGAAGTGACCGATGCAGCCGTGGCACAATTGGCGAAAGCCGGCTTTGATCCCGTATACGGTGCCCGTCCGTTGCGGCGCGCCATACAGTCTTCTGTGGAAGACACATTGGCAGAAAAATTGCTTGACGGACAATTTACCGCCGGTGATACCGTAACAGTGGATTATGACGGAGAAAGATTTGTTTTTTCCAAATAATCGCGTTGACAAACGGGCGAAAATTGCGTAAAATACTGGGGGAGTGAGCCGAACAGTCGCGTGCACGTTTGTGTATGAGGAAAGTCCGAGCATCACAGGGCAGGATAACGGCTAACGGCCGCCGAGGGTGACCTTAGGGAAAGTGCAACAGAGATAAATCGCCGCCGTTTTTGGCGGTTTGTGTTTAATGTCGATTTAAGAGCTCATTGGCACACAGGAGACTGTGTGGCCCAGCATACTCT
>JAZULW010000136.1:0-6694 GCA_045603285.1 Acutalibacteraceae bacterium
TGCGTTTCACGCGGAATCACGTTGGACAACACCGAAATCACGCCCTTAGCACCAAGCGACATCATCGGCACAATGAGGTCGTCATTGCCGGAATAGATGTCAATATCACACAAAGCGGCGATTTGGGCGGTTTGCGCCAGATCGGGATTGGCTTGTTTAATGGCCACTACTTGCGGTAGTTCATATAGCGTAGCCACCGTTTGCGGTTGAATGTTTACCCCCGTGCGGGACGGCACGTTGTATAAGATCATCGGCATATCCACGCTGGTTGCAATTTTGGTGTAGTGCGCGATAAGGCCGCGTTGTGAGGTTTTGTTGTAGTAGGGGGTAACGAGAAGCAACCCGTCTGCACCCATCTTCTTGGCATCGGTAGACAAACGGATGCAATGCTCCGTATCGTTGGAGCCTGTGCCGGCAATGACCGGCACTCGGCCTGCTGTGTGCTCAATGGCCGTTTTTAAGGCAAGAGCGTGTTCTTCGTAATTTTGGGTAGAGGCTTCACCGGTGGTGCCGACGGCAATGATAGCATCGGTCCCGTTTTCGATTTGAAAATCGATAAGCTGCCGGTATTTCTCATGATTGATACTTCCGTCCGGGTGCATGGGCGTGACAAGGGCCACACCGGCACCGGTGAAAATGGCGGTTTTGCTCATGAAAAGACCTCCTGATATTCAATTTGTTTAGTCCATAAATCCTTCGGCGCAAAGCAGTTCGGCCAACAACACGGCGCCGCCTGCCGCGCCGCGCAAGGTATTGTGCGAAAGGCCGACAAACTTATAATCGTACTGCGAATCCTCACGCAAACGGCCAATCGAAACCGCCATACCGTTTTCGAGGCCGCGGTGAAGTTTGGCTTGCGGCATATTGTCTTCTTCAAAATAATGCAGGAATTGTTTGGGAGCGCTGGGCAATTCCAGTTCTTGCGGACGGCCGCGGAAGGAGTTCCACACCTCAATGATCTCTTCTTTGGAGGGTTTGTTCTCAAAACTGCAGAAAACCGCGGCAAAGTGACCGTCGGAAACGGGCACACGCAAGCACTGCGCCGTAATTTCGGGAGAGGTGGCATTGACGATCTCGCCGTTTTCTACGCGGCCCCAGATCTTAAGCGGTTCTTTTTCGGATTTTTCTTCCTCGCCGCCGATGTAGGGAATCACGTTGTCCACCATTTCGGGCCAACGCTCAAACGTTTTGCCTGCACCGGAAATGGCTTGGTAGGTGCACACAAGCGATTTGGTGATACCGAATTTGGAAAGCGGGAACAACGCGGGAACGTAGCTTTGCAGGGAGCAGTTGGATTTTACCGCCACAAACCCGCGTTTGGTACCGAGGCGTTTGCGTTGTGCGGCAATGACTTCCACGTGTTCGGGGTTGAGCTCGGGAATGATCATCGGGACGTCCGGCGTGCCGCGATGGGCACTGTTGTTGGACACCACCGGGCATTCCGCTTTTGCGTAGGTGTCTTCCAAGGCACGAATCTCGTCTTTTTTCATATCCACGGCACAGAACACAAAGTCCACAAGCGCGGTAACGGCTTCCACGTTGGCGGCATCAAGTACCGTCATTTTTTTCAGTTTTTCGGGCATAGGGTCGGTCATTGCCCAACGGCTGCCCACAGCCTCTTCGTACGACTTACCGGCCGAACGGGGGCTGGCGGCCAAAGCCGTTACGTTAAACCACGGGTGATCCGCAAGCAGGGTAGCAAAGCGCTGGCCCACCATACCGGTGCAACCGATAATACCGACGTTAAATTGTTTCATTGGTTATTCATCCTTTCCGGTGCAAGAAACAGAGCCGACACGACGGATATTTACTTGACATTTTCCACGTTTCATTGTAGCATTATGTAGCATTGATGTCAATAAATTTGCGAAGGAACGGGGTAACAAAAACTCCCATGAAACGACAGGATTTTTTCTACGATTTGCCCGATGACCGCATTGCGCAAGAACCAATGGAACCGCGTGACCATGCGCGGCTGTTGGTTCTTCACAAAACAAGCGGAAAAAGGGAAGATCGTCACTTTTACGACATTCTCGATTACCTGCACGAAGGCGACTGCCTCATTTTAAACGACAGCCGTGTGCTTCCGGCCCGTCTGTACGGCGAGCGTAAAGGCAGCGGCGGTGCGGTGGAGTTGTTGCTTTTAAATCCCAAAGGGGGCGATGTGTGGGAAGTGTTGGCAGGCCCCGGAAAAAAAGCCAAACCCGGTAACCGCCTTGTGTTCGGCGGTGGTTTGCTGGAAGCCGAGGTGTTGGATGTTACGCCCGAAGGAAACCGTTTGGTTACGTTTTTTTATGAAGGCAATTTTTACGCCGTGCTTGAACAAATCGGTGAAATGCCTCTTCCGCATTATATTACGCACAAACTGGAAAACAAAGAACGCTATCAAACTGTCTATTCTCGTGAGATCGGTTCTGCCGCCGCACCGACGGCGGGATTGCATTTTACCCCCGAATTGATGCAAAAACTGCGTGACAAAGGGGTGGGCATCGGATTTGTTACACTGCACGTGGGGCTCGGAACGTTCCGCCCTGTGAAAGCGGACGAGATAACCGACCATAAAATGCACGCGGAACATTATGAATTATCTCCCGAAACCGCGGACCTTATTAACCGCACCAAGCGGCAAGGCGGCCGCGTGTTTGCGGTAGGCACTACCAGTTGCCGCACGCTCGAAAGCGTGGGCCTTACGGACGGCGAGGTGAAACCCGCTGAAGGATGGACGGATATTTTCATCTACCCCGGTTACACGTTCCAAGTGTTGGATGGACTTATTACTAATTTTCATTTGCCCGAAAGTACGCTTATTATGTTGGTGAGCGCTTTTGCGGGGTATGAAAGCACGATGGAAACTTACCGCTATGCGGTAGAAAACAACTATCGCTTTTTCAGTTTTGGCGATGCCATGCTGATAACGGAGGAACTATGAAGATTTTAAAAGCCATCGGTGCGGCGCGCCGCGGCGAATTTGAAACACCGCATGGCACTGTGCAGACTCCTGCGTTTATGAACGTGGCCACGTGCGGTGCTATCAAAGGTGCTGTGTCGGCCTACGATTTGAAAGAGTTAAAGTGTCAGGTGCAACTGTGCAACACGTATCATTTGCATTTGCGCCCCGGTGATAACTTGGTGAAAGAACTTGGCGGGCTTCACAAGTTTACGGGATGGGATGGACCCATTTTGACCGATAGCGGCGGATTTCAAGTGTTTTCGCTTGCCAAACTGCGCCGTATCCGTGAAGAAGGGGTGACCTTCTCGTCGCACATTGACGGCCGCCGCTTGTTCATTGGGCCGGAGGAAAGTATGCAAATCCAGTCCAACTTGGGTTCCACCATTGCGATGGCGTTTGATGAATGCGTAGAAAACCCGGCAGTACACGCGTACTCCAAGCAGTCGTGCGCCCGCACCACGCGGTGGTTGGAGCGTTGTAAGACAGAACACGACCGTTTAAACGCATTGCCCGATGCGGTGAACCCAAAACAGATGTTGTTTGGGATCAATCAGGGTTGCACATTCGAAGACCTTCGCGTGGCGCATATGAAAGAAATTGCCGCCTTCGATTTGGACGGCTATGCCATCGGCGGGTTGGCGGTGGGAGAACCCGCCGAGGAGATGTACCGCATCATCGAAGCGGTACAACCGCATATGCCTACCGATAAACCCCGTTATTTGATGGGAGTGGGAACTCCCGTAAACATTTTGGAAGGGGTTCATCGCGGGGTGGATCTGTTTGACTGCGTGATGCCCGCGCGTAATGCCCGTCACGCGCACGTGTTCACGTGGAGTGGCCACCGCAATATGCTCAACCAAAAATACGAACACGACTTGCGCCCGCTTGACGAGGAATGCGATTGCCCCACTTGCCGCAACCACTCCCGCGCCTATATTCGGCATCTGTTCAAAGCCAACGAAATGTTGGCTATGCGCCTATGCGTGATGCATAATTTGTATTTTTATAACACGTTGATGGAACGCATCCGTGAAGCGCTTGACAAGGGCACGTTTGAAGAGTTTTACGCACAATACGTTCCCGTTTTGGATAAACGTATCTAAATTGTGAATTTTTCGGTTTTCCCTTGCCAAGTATCCCAAAATGCGGTATAATGAAAACGATTTTTTAGGAGGTGTTTGTTTATGACAAACCTGTTCGCATTGGCGGCTGATACGGCTGCTACTACCCCCGGTACGGAAGCGACTCAAGGCGGCGGCCTTTTGGCGATGCTTTCTTCCTTTTTGCCGCTTATTCTCATTCTTGTGCTGATGTATTTTATGATGATCCGTCCGCAAAAGAAACGTCAAAAAGAAGAGCAAAAAATGCGTGACGGTATTCGTGTGGGTGATGAACTCACCACCATCGGCGGTATTGTGGGCCGCGTGGTTACCGTGAAAGACGATTCGCTCACCATCGAAACGGGTGCCAACTGCAACAAAATGGTCATCAAAAAGTGGGCCGTGCAATCGGTGGATACCGTGCACGACACACCTGCCGACGATGATGACGACGATGACGATATCTAATCGTTTCATAAAGCGGTACTAATTTCTTCGCAATCGGAATAGAGTGTACTATCCATTCTGTTTGCGGAGGAACTCGTGATGAAAACACATAACGAAAAACGCACCCCTGTGGGGTATTGGGCTCGGCCGCTTGCCGTCGGTATGGCGGTCGGCCTTCTTGTTTGTCTGCTTCTGCTTGCCCTTTTTGCGGCGGTAATGGCTTCGGGGCTTTTGTCGCTCCGTGCCCTTTCACCGCTTGCCTTGACTGCCGCGGCACTCGGTTCTTTTGTTGGCGGTTTTGTATCCGCCCGTGTGGCGCGGATGCGCGGCTTGTTGTATGGGGCAGGGTGTGGCTTGCTGTTGTTTTTGTTGACAGCCGCAGTGGGCTTTATAGCGTTTCCCGATGCAAGTGCGACTCTGTTGCCGTTAAAAGCCGTGTTAACGGTGGCGGCGGGGGCGCTTGGCGGCATTTTCGGTGTCAATATGAAACACCGCTGAATTTTCGGTCATACCGTTTCCCGTTGTCGCATATAGTGTGATAGGGAAACGGAGGACGGAATATGAAACGGACAAACTCTATGTGGCGGTTTGCGGCGGGTAACCGCCGCTTGTTGCTTATGATGGCGCTTGTGTTGATTGGTTGCGTCAGCGGTGTGGCGGTATATGCCTCGTGGCACGAACAGTTGCCGGCGGGATTACACCAATTGTTGGTGGTCACGTCCGTGAAAGCCGACGTAAGCGATGTTATGGCGCAATTTTTTGCTTCGTGTTTCCAACCGATGTGTTTATGGTTGTTGCTTTTTTTTAGTGGTCTTTCGGCTTGTGGGGCTCCTGCCTCGTTTCTTGTTCCCGTGTTTTGGGGATTGGGTATGGGGTTGTTGCAAGCGCATTACTATGCACAAGGCATGGTGGGGATGTTGTTGGCATTTCTTCTCATTGTGCCGCATTCGTTGTTAAAAGCAATCGCCTTATCCATCGGTTCGGTGCAAGCGTTGCAGCTGTCCTTGCAACTGGCAGGACAGTTGTTGCCTCGTGGTGCGCATTGTGGTGGCTTGTGGCAAACCTTTCGGTTATACTGCGTGCGTTTTTTGCTGCTGTTGCCGCTTCTTTTGGCGGCCGCCGCATTGGACGTAGGGTTGCGGTTGTGTTTGTTCCGCTTTTTTAATTAGTACGATAACAAGGAAGTGTGATTATGGCAGGATTTTTCGGTTTGTTCGATTATTCTAAGCCCGGCCCCGGTGTATTCAAAAACGGGCCGCAAAAGAAACGGTTTTTCCTGTTCTGGGAGCTGTACGCACGTAAATTTTTCCGCCTTTGCGTGGCCAATATGTTGTATATTTTGGTGTCTGTCCCCGTTGTGACGGGTGGGATGGCCGAGGCGGCACTCACGTACGTTACTCGCAACTACGTGCGCGAAAAACACGTGTTCTTGCCGGATGACTTCTTTGCCACCATCAAGAAAAATTGGAAACAAGCATTGGGTATGCAGATCATCGACATTGTGGCCACGGCGGTGATCGCCATTGGTCTGTGGTTTTACGGATATCCCGTGTTTTCGGCGGATAGCGGTGACGGGTCCATTGTTTCTACCGTGTTGTTTGCGGTGATGATCTTGGTGGCTCTCACGTGGCGGATGATGCGCTATTACGTGTATCTGCAAATGATTACCTTTCGTATGACCTTAAAACAAATTTTGAAAAACAGTTTGAAATTTGTGTTGATCGGTTTGAAAGAAAATGTCATTATCTCGGTGATCTTGTTTGCTCTTTATGCCGTGTTGGGCTTATCGGCCTATTTGTTCTTCCCCTTATCGGCGGTTATCGTAGGGGCTCTGTTTGTGTTATTTATTCCTGCCTTCCGCTCGTTCCTCATTCAGTTTATGATTTTTCCCACCATCAAAACAGTGATCATTGATCCGTATTACGCCGAACATCCCGACGAGGATATTGAAGCGCGGCGGGATTTGAACATTGAAACAGGGGAAGAGGAACCCACCGAAGACGTGATTTTTGAAGATAGAAGTGAAAGCGAAAGTCCTTCATCCGGTGTAAACATTCCCAAGCAATATTCGGCCGACGAAATGCGTCGTGCCAAACGGCTTACCAAGGCTGATGCCGATTTGGACGACGACGGCACTATTTGATAGAACAAAACCTAATACCGGCGATAACCAAACGGGGGGAGTTTGTTTTATTTT
>JAZULW010000137.1:0-27601 GCA_045603285.1 Acutalibacteraceae bacterium
TTTTTTTCATACATCTTGATTATTGAAGGAATTTTTTCATCATATCGCATCCGCGTTCCACACGAATGCCGGTTGCAACGGCATTTTCTTCCGTAAAGGAAACAGCCGCTTGCATCGCGGGATTATTACTGCGATACAACAAATACGGCACCGCATCCGACGAATGGGTACGAATGGAAAGCGGTGTGGGATGGTCGGGCAAAATAAGCACCGACACATCATCAACAGACTTTAACTTTTGGAGCAACGGTGCCAAAACACGACGGTCGATCTCTTCGATGGCTTTTACCTTGTTTTGGATTTCACCGCGATGACCACACTCATCGGGTGCTTCCAAATGGATATACACCAAATCGTTTCCCGTTTGCAAAGTGGTTACCGCAGCATTCAATTTTCCTTCAAAGTCGGTATCCAAATAGCCCGTGGCGCCTGCGACCTCGCACACGGTCATCTCGGAAAGACGGGCAATGCCTTTGAGAAGATCAACCGCCGAAACCATAGCACCGCGCACACCAAACTTGTCGTAAAATTTCGCCAGCTGCGGCCGCTTCCCATATCCCCACAACCAGATAGCATTGGCAGGTGCTAACCCCTGTTTGCGGCGTTCAATGTTCACGGGATGGTCACGCAACAACACAGTACTTTTTTTCATTATATCCAAAAGCGGTTTTGCCGCTTCGCAGTTATTCAAATATTCTCCGATAACACGGCCGGTAATATCATGCGGCGGTACCAACTTGCCAAGTTTGGTCTTGCCACCGTGCCACACCATACAATGACGATAGGCGGTTCCGGTATAAAAATCGAATTCACCGCCGCCAAACGCTTCTTGAACAGAAGAAATAATCGCATCGGCCTGTGCGGTATGGATATCCCCTGCACAATAGTCCACCATCGTTTTTTGTGCATATTCCTCTTCGTCCGACAGCGTGACCAAATTGCAGCGGAACGCCACATCATCGTCTGTCAATTCAACACCGATATTGGCTGCCTCCAACGGTGAACGGCCGGTATAACATTCGGCAGGGTCGTACCCCAGCACCGACAAATTGGCTACATCACTTCCCGGTGACATTCCTTCGGGAACATTGCAAACCGTTCCCATTTCCGAAAACGGCACCAAGGAATCCATCGCGGGTTTATGAGCAATTTCCATAGGGGTTTTTCCATGCAATTCATCGCAAGGTTGATCCGCCATTCCATCACAAAGCAAGATAACATATTTCATTTTGGGAACTCCTTTAACGAATCTGGTAGTATTATAGCACACAATAAAAAAAGGCACAACAATTTATTGCAATTTTTAGCGCAAAAATCGTTTTCTTTTCTCTTTTTCCATTGCTTTTTTATAAAAAATGCTTTATAATATTGGCATAAACAGAAACGAGGTATTGTGTATGCACTGCGCAAATCTTTTACAAGCCATCACCTCCCTGTACGACTGCAAAACTCTGCTTATCGGTGCGGCGGTTCTTTTTACAATCGTATTTTTATTGATTTTTAGGCTTTATCGCAAAATGGCGGATAAAACCGAACAACCTGTTACTCATTCTTTTGAAACTCCCCCCTCTGTTTCTCCTGTTGTTGACGGAATTCCGGACGAAGTTGTTGCCGTTATTGCTGCTGCGGTTGCTGCTATGTCAGACGGCACCACGCAATACGCCATTCGTCGCATCCGCCCTGCTTCTGCTCGTGCCACACGTTCCGTTTGGGCTGCCGCCGGCCTTGCAGACAATACGCGCCCTTTTTAACACATTCTTTTGTTTATAACCGTCTTCGGGCAGGGAAGATTTTCTCCCCTGCCCGTTTCTTATCAACGGAGGAACACACATGAACACTTTTTTTGAGTTGCGCCGCCGAATTATGGAACAAGACTTTTCCCGTATGAACGCGCCGCAAAAACAAGCCGTTTTTCAAACCGAGGGCCCTGTGTTAATTTTAGCAGGTGCCGGAAGCGGAAAAACGACGGTACTGGTGAATCGTATTGCCAACATTGTCAAATACGGCAACGCTTACACCAATATGTGCGAACCTTTTTCGATCACACAAGACGATATTTCGCATTTACGCTCGATTGCCGAAAGCGGTGCAAAACCCGATGAGCGTACCTTGCGTTTGTGCGCAGTAGACCCCTGTCCTCCGTGGCGCATTTTGGCCATCACATTTACCAACAAAGCTGCAGGAGAACTCAAAGAGCGCTTGTCCGCGATGCTTGGCGAAGACGGAAATCAGGTTATGGCCGGCACCTTCCACTCGTTTTGCGCACGTATTTTGCGACAAGAAGGACAAGCCCTCGGTTATTCTTCCCATTTTACCATTTATGACACCGACGACAGTCGCCGTTTGATGAAAGACTGTATGCGTTCCCTTAATATTGAGGAACGAATGCTCGGCCACAAACAAATTTTGAGTGAGATAAGCCGCGCGAAAGATTCTCTGGTTTCGTCCGAGGAATATGCCGTACACGTCGGCAGCGATTTTCGCTTAAAAAAGGTCGCCGATTGCTACGCGCTGTATCAACGTCGCTTGCAAGAATCCGATGCCATGGATTTCGACGACTTATTATTTCAAACCGTTCGCTTGTTTGAAACCGAACCGATGATCTTGCAAAAATATCAACAAAAATACCGCTATTTTATGATAGACGAGTACCAAGACACCAACTATGCCCAATACCGCTTTGTAAGCCTTTTGGCTCAAAAAAGCGGCAATTTGTGCGTTGTTGGCGATGACGACCAAAGTATTTACAAATTTCGCGGTGCTACCATTGAAAATATTCTCAATTTTGAAAAGCAGTTCCCCCGCTGTACCGTGATTCGTTTGGAACAGAACTATCGCTCTACTCAAAATATTTTGGATGCCGCTAATGCCGTCATTGCCAAAAACCAAAACCGCAAAAGCAAACGGCTTTGGACAGAAAATGGTGAAGGTGAAAAACTGCAACTGCACACATTGGAAAACGAAGACGACGAAGGCCGTTTTATCGCGCAAACCATTTTCGACAAGGTGGCCGACGGGCGCTACCGCTACCGCGATATGGCGGTTTTATACCGCGCCAACGCACAATCGAATGCCATTGAGCGTTCTCTCATCAAAAGTGGTATCCCCTACCGCATCATCGGGGGCCATCGTTTTAACGATACCAAGGAAGTACGCGATGCCATCGCCTATTTGCGCGTTATCAACAATCCAACCGATTCGGTGAGTTTGCGCCGTATCATCAACGAACCCAAGCGCGGCATCGGTGACACAACACTTTCGAACGCACAAGAATTGGCGGAACAACAAGGCCTTTCTCTGTACGAAGTGTTGTCACACGCAGACGAATATGCCTCGCTTAGCCGTGCTTCAAATAAGATTTTGGAATTCATCCATATGATGGACGCACTTCGCGATAGTGCGCAAAACGATGACCTTTCCTTGCATCTGCTTTATCAAGAAATGCTGGAAAAAACGGGCTATAAGGCGATGTGGGAATGTATGGGCGAGGCAGAAGCTGACCGTGTTGCCAACTTGGAAGAATTGGCTTCCTCCATCCGCAACTATGAGGAAAACTGCGAGGACGCTCTTCCGGAACTTTCGGGATTTTTGGAAGAACACGCCTTGATGACCGACGTTGACAATTACGATGCAGGCGCCGATGCGGTGGTGTTGATGACCATGCATGCCGCAAAAGGTTTGGAATTCCCTCTTGTGTTTTTACCCGGCTTTGAAGATGGTGTATTCCCCGGCATGCAGACTATGTTTGTACCTGAAGAAGTAGAAGAGGAACGTCGTTTGTGCTACGTGGCCATCACACGGGCAAAACAGGAACTGTATATCACCAATGCCCATTGCCGTATGTTGTACGGTTCCACAACGCGAAACAGACCTTCCCGTTTTTTGCGTGATATTCCCGATAACGTTTTGGAAACGCACGAAAAGCCGCGCGGTTATTCTCCGTACTCTTCTCACGCCTTTTCCGAAACAACCACCTATACCACACCGATACAATCGTTTGTACAAAAGAAAGCCACCGCTCCTCTCGGCGGGGGCATTTCCACTACCCCAACTGCATCCCAAAACGGTGTCGAAACGTGGTCGGTAGGCGATGCGGTATCACACAAAGTATTCGGAAACGGCATAATTCAATCGGTTCAACCAATGGGCAATGACACCTTGTTGACCATTGCATTTGACAAAGCGGGAAACAAAAAAGTAATGGCCACCTTTGCCAAACTGACACGGTTAAGGTGACACGGCCCGCTCGAACCTGCCGCAAAGCGGCCGAAGATTTTAAAAACTTCGAATGAGTCGCGTCACCGTATAATTTCAGAACCAACCTTCCTCCTGTGTCATATGATAGCAGTGAAGGGTTCCATCTTCACCGATGGCTTCACCTATCATGAACATAGGAGGATTTTTATGCCCGATAACAACAAGTACATCCACGGGAACGGATGTAAAGAGGCCGTTTGTGTGGATGCCGGACGCGTATACGATTCCTGCAGTGACAAAGACTGTTTGGAAGATTTGCGCGTCTATTTCTCAGAGCGCGATCAAATGATCGTGGACCACGCCGTCAGTGTCCGTCCCAAAAAAGCAGAAATTATCACTACCTTCATTGACGTAGAAGCACTCCCCTTTAATCACGGTTATTATTCCTGCGACCTGACATTCTACTTCGAAATTAAATTTGAAGTGTATGCCGGCCACGGGGCCGGTTGCACCACTGTTTGCGGTGTGGCCATGTTCCGCAAAAAAGTGATTCTCTTCGGTAGCGAAGGCGGCGTGAAAGTATTTACCAGCGAGTTTAACCCCGACACGTGCGAATCCCGCCAAGAAATGCCCACGCGCAATATGCCGCGTTGCAACGTTCAGGTTGCCGAGCCCGTCGTCTTAGGCTCGAAACTCGTGGACAAATGCAATTGCAATCACTACTGTGACTGCGGTTGCTCTTGCATTCCCGCATGCATTTGCGAACGATATCAATGCAACTTCTGTGACACCGACAATGGTAAAATCGTTCTGGTTACGCTTGGCATTTTCACTATTGTACAATTGGTACGCAACGTGCAAATGCTGATGCCCATCTATGATTTTTGCATTCCCGCCAAAGAATGCACCACCAACAACAGCGAAAACCCCTGTGAAATGTTCAAAAAAATGAACTTCCCCGTAGAAGAGTTTTTCCCGCCCAAAAGTGACGATTCTTGCGGTTGCTAACTTAAAAAACAAGGGCTTGGCCTCGCCAAGCGCGTGTTTTTTATAATTCAAAAGCAATGTCCCGCACCACTTTACCGGCTATAATCAGACCTGCAGCGGCAGGAACAAACGCCGTGCTACCGGGAATGGTGCGACGTCTGCTTTTCTCGGCCATATCGGTTGGGACAAGCGGCGGTTCCGCTGAAAAAACAACAGGCAGATGTTTAATACCGCGCAATCCCAGTTCTTTCCGCATGATCCGCGCCAAGGGGCACATGGTTGTTTTGGAAAGATCTGCCAATTGCAATTGCTCGGGATACATCTTGTTCCCCGTTCCCATACAACTGATAACGGGTGTCTGAGCGCTCTTGCACGCCGTAATAAGGGCAATTTTAGCTGTTACGGTGTCCACGGCATCTACGACATAGGTGTACTCAGAAAAATCAAATTCGGCCGCATTTTCGGGAAGAAAAAAGCAAGCGTGGGTATTCACCGTCGCCGACGGACAAATATCAAGCAATCGTTCTTTCATTGCCTCAACCTTCAAGCGTCCTACCGTCTTGGTGGTGGCGACTGCTTGACGGTTAAGATTGGTAACCGATACCGTATCGTTATCAACAAGATCAATGGTGCCAATCCCGCTTCGTACCAATGCTTCTGCCGTATGGCCACCAACACCGCCAATACCGAATACCGCTACGCGGGCTTTTGCAAGACGCGCCATTGCTTCATTACCGAATAACGCTTCCGTACGGGAAAAGGGGTTCATTCGGCTTGCTCCTCAACTTCGGTTTCAATAGGAGTCCCGTCAATAGCCTCGGTGGCTTCCTCAAACTCTTCGGAATAGAGCACCGATTGTTCGGTTTCCTTTTTCTTTTTGCTCAAATACCACGCTGCACCGGCAACGGCGGCGCCGCCCGCCAACAAGGCAAAAAAACTTCCTTTTTTCATATCAACATCCTCCTAGTTTTGTTGTTTGTTTCGAAGCAACTGTTCCATCTGCCAAATGCGATTGCGCCGTTTGGCAGTTTCATCCTCATCCAAACGATAGATTCCGTTTTCCAAATAAAGAATATCCCCGGCCTCTGCTTGTACGGGAACAACAGCACGGTCTACAACCACCGTTTTTCCGCTATCATCACACAGCACGGCTAATTCTTCTTCAAAACGTTCTAAAGAAAGGTACATATCACACCTGCTTTTCGGTTGTTACCGTAATAGTTTCACCGTCACTCACTACCATAATATCCCCGTGAAAGTCACAGCGGTATATTTCACACGAAACTTTTCGCAATGTTTTCAACGTTTCCGCATGCGGGTGATTATACCGATTGCCAAGACCGCACGGAATCAACGCAATCGAGGGAGAAATCGCGGTGATGAAATCTTCGCTTGAGGAAGAACGGCTACCATGATGACCGACTTTCAACACATCGGCACGCAAATCCACACCGTTTTCAAGCAATTCTTCTTCCACTTCTTTTCCTGCGTCGCCCATCAGCAAGAAACGCGTTTTGCCAAATCGAACACGGCAAACAATGGACTGTTCGTTGGTTTCCGTATGATCGGACAAGCCACTTAAAATGTCAATGAATGCATCGCCGAACGGATAGCTGTCGCCAAACAACGGTTCAACAGGTGTCACGTCGTTTTCAATGAGAGAGGTCAACAAATCCTCGTATACGCGGGTAGTAGGTGTAAATCCTTCCGGCATATAGGCCATCATAAAGGTGCCGATTTTGATATTGTTCACAACCTCATCCATACCGCCGATATGGTCAGCGTCGGGATGGGTGGCAATCACATAATCCAAATACGTAATGCCGACACGGTTTAAAAAGGAAACGATCGAATTTCCATCCTCGTTTTCTCCGGCATCGATTAACGCAGAATGCCCGCCGTTTTGCAGCAACAAGCAGTCCGCATTCCCTACATCCATCACTGTTAGACGGAATTCGGAATCGCCGAGCGACATATCCTCGCGCAAGCCGGTCCATACGTACAAATTATCCCACGTGAGATCGGGAATCCAGCCTGCCGATTCGTTCAGGGTGATAAAACCGCTTATCCATAGGCAAAGCGCGACTGCAACAGCCACAATACTTTTACATACGGAATACCGTCTTTTTGAACTTAAACGTTTCATCATCATTCCCCATCATCGGGACGAATCATATTCATTTCCAACCATTGTTGACGGGTGATAAGAACCTGACGCGGTTTACTGCCTTCGTGGGGGCCAACAATACCGCGTTGTTCCAGTTCGTCGATGATGCGGCCCGCACGGGCATACCCCAACCGCAACCGCCGTTGCAAAAGGGATGTAGACGCCATACCGGCTTCCACCACCACTTCGATGGCTTGCGGCAACATTTCATCGCCGTCACTTGCATCACCCATGCCATCGTCGCCGCCTTTGGACGATTTTTCGGTTGCTTGGGCTTGACGTTCGATTTCATTGATGACCGCTTCATCATATTGTTGCGATTCGGTGGATTTCAGGAAATCCACCACCGATTCCACTTCGCGGTTACCAACAAAGCAGCCTTGCACACGCATGGGTTTGGCAAAACCAACGGGCATAAACAACATATCGCCTTTACCCAGCAATTTTTCCGCGCCGCCCGTATCCAAAATGGTACGAGAATCCACGGCGGAAGCTACCGTAAGCGCCAAACGCGACGGAATGTTGGCTTTGATAAGACCCGTGATAACATCAACAGAAGGACGTTGCGTAGCAATGACCAAATGCATACCCGCCGCACGTGCCATTTGCGCCAAACGGCAAATATTGCTTTCCACCTCGTTGGCAGCCACCATCATCAAATCAGCCAATTCGTCAATAACAATCAAGATTTGCGGCAACACTTCCAAACGTTCGTCTTGCTTTGCTACCTCATTATAAGTCGTTAAATCGCGCACGTTATTTTCGGCAAACAATTTGTAGCGGCGCAACATTTCGTTAACCGACCACCCAAGTGCGCCCGCCGCTTTGCGCGGATCGGTCACAACGGGAACGAGCAAGTGCGGTATCCCATTATAAATACCGAATTCTACTTGTTTGGGGTCTACCAACAACAGTTTGACTTCATCGGGACGCGCGTGGAATAACACGCTTTGAATCATCGAGTTAGTACATACCGATTTACCCGAACCGGTTGTACCGGCAATGAGCAAGTGTGGCATTTTGGCAAGGTCGGCCAACACAATTTGGCCCGCAATATCTTTGCCCAGCGCAACCGTTAAACGGCTCGATGCATTTTTGAATTCTTTGGAACCGATCAGGTCGCGCAAGCAAACAGAACCCGAAACACGGTTCGGAACCTCAATCCCGACAGCAGCTTTATTGGGAATAGGGGCTTCGATACGCACGCCCGTTGTTGCCAAACGGAGAGCAATATCATCGGCAAGACCGGTGATACGGCTGATCTTAACGCCGGCACTGGGTTGCAATTCATACCGCGTAACCGTAGGACCGCGTGAAATGTTGATAACTTTGGCACTCACACCGAATTCCTGCAGTGTTTGTACCAATAATTCCGCCGTGGAGTTTTGTTCCCGTTGCGCGGCAGAAAGGTCACCGCTTTTTGACTCGTTCAAAAGCGATAACGGCGGATACACGTATTCTTCGGGTGTTTCTTTTTGTTTTTCAGGCTCATTTTCCACCACAAATTCTTCTGTATCTTGTTCGTTATCTTCCTTCGCGGGGAAAATATCGTCCGCCTTTACGGGCGGCAACGGCGTTTCTTCTTGCAGTTCCGCCGCCGCTTCTTCAAACGCACGCAACGAGTCGGACTTTTTCTGCGTTTCATCCTCCGTCACAATGACAGCATCTTGTTTCACTTCCGTGTCGGGGTAACCGGCGCCAAGTTCCACGTCAATAGACGTTTTGCGGCGCGCTACACCGTTTTCTACGGCTGTTTCCAAGGTTTCTTTGGTTTTTTGAACAGGTTTCCACAAGGCTTTTACAAATGCAATAACGGTTGTTCCCGTAAACAACATCAACGTCACAAATGCCAATAGCAACACAATGATCTTGGAGCCGACATCGGTGAACAAAAATTCCATTGGGTGGCCCAGCAGCGCACCGGCTACACCGCCGCCGCGCACGTCCACACCCAATTCAAAAGCACCGCGAATGGCTTCCCAATACGTTTCGGTTTGCGCATCGGCAACAAACAAATGAATGGTTGTCACTATCGTGACAAACGCCATCACGCATTGCCACGGTTTTATGCGAAAATCAACCGCGTGTTCCATCGCGTATACTACGGCCAAATATCCCATTAAAAAAGGAAAAATATAGGAACAGATACCAAAAAGGCCTAGCACGGTGTTATGTAACAAGCCCCATAAACTTTCGCCCGGAATAATCACTAAGCAGAATAGCAATATAGCTCCTGCAAAAAGCAACACGGCCGTGGTTTGTTTGCGTGCGGCTTCTGCTGCTTGGCGTTTTTTACGCGTTTCGGCTGCCTTTTTGGCACTGGTTTTACGCGACGTCGTTGTTTTTTTACGTTTTTGAGGCACAGTTTGACCCTCCTCGTTGATATGTAACCGCCTACGGCGGCGTGGATGCTATTTGGTTTCGTTTATCATCTCATGCAATGCAGAAAGTGCATCCGATAAGGAACCGAGTTCATCAATGAGCCCGTTTTCAACGGCTTGTTCCCCATCCAACACCGTACCGATATCGGTTGCCATTTCGTCGGTATTGAAACACAATTTTGCGAAACGATCGTGTGTCATATGCGAATGATCGGTCACAAACCGAATGATACGGTCTTGCATTTGTTGAAAATGCAAAAATGCCTGCGGAACACCCAGCACCAAACCGTTCACCCGAACAGGATGAATGGTCATGGTGGCAGACGGCACAATAAACGAGCGTTTCGCAGAAACCGCCAACGGAACGCCAATGGAATGCCCTCCTCCGAGAACAAGCGAAACGGTGGGTTTGCTCATTCCGGCAATCAGTTCTGCCAAAGCCAGACCCGCCTCAATATCGCCACCCACTGTATTGAGTAACAACAAAAGGCCGTCTATTTTGTCGTTTTCTTCCACCGCAACCAATTGCGGAATGACATGCTCGTACTGCGTGGTTTTGTTATCACTCGGCAACCCATAATGCCCTTCAATTTGTCCGATAATGGTTAAACAATGAATGGTGTTTTTGCCGTTACACGTTGTAATAGAACCGCTTTGTATGATACTGTCAAACGACGGCGCATCGGATTTTTGCTTTTTATCCACAGTTTATCCCTCCCGTGACTAGTGTAGCCATCACGGGGATAAACCATTCGGTTAAATCGTTAACGAATATCCAACCGCTCGATTGCTGTTGTTTTGCCGGTAGCGTTATCCACCGCAAGCAGTACCGCTTGCATCATACAGGGACCTTCTGCCACCGAAAATCGAACGGGAATTTTTTCCTTCATTTTTGCGATGGACTGTTCGGTACAAACACCTAAAACCGAATGAATCGGTCCCGTCATCCCGACATCGGTAATAAACCCTGTACCATTCGGTAAAATTTGCTCATCCGCCGTCGGGGTGTGCGTGTGTGTTCCTACGACCGCCGAGACACGACCGTCGGCATAATAAGCCAACGCTTTCTTTTCTGCCGTGGCCTCTGCATGAAAATCAACAATTTTGCAAGTGGGCAAATCCGAGTTGGATAAAATGGCATCCAGCGTCTCAAAAGGACAGGCTAACGGCTCCATATACACCACACCCATCAAATTGATAACCGCCACCCGAAAACGCCCCTTGTCCACCACAAAAACGCCGGACCCGGGGGCAGTGTGCGGATAGTTGGCCGGACGTAAAATGCCGTCTTCTTTCTCCAATTCATCATACAGTTCGGGGCGACGAAAAATATGATTCCCCCCCGTTATCGCATCAGCACCGCTTTTGAACAATGCTTCCGCCGACACTTTGGTCATCCCATTGCCATCGGCAGAATTTTCACCGTTGACGATGCAAACATCCACTGCATATTGCCGTTTAATGGCAGGCAATACCTTTTCCAAATGGCGGCAACCGGCCGCACCGACCACGTCACCCACACAAAGAATGTTCATATTCTCCGCCCTTCTAACGAAAACAAACGGTGCCCGACGGGGCACCGTTTGTTACTTGTTACTTTGCGTAATCGACGGCGCGATTTTCACGAATCAAATTCACTTTGATCTGACCGGGATAATCCAAACTGTCTTCGATTTTTTGCGCAATATCGCGCGCAAGCAAGGTCATCTTATCGTCGCTTACCACATCGGGGCGTACAATAATACGAATCTCGCGGCCGGCTTGGATTGCAAAAGAACGTTCCACACCGTTAAATTCGTTAGCCACTTCTTCCAATTTTTCCAAACGCTTGATGTAGTTTTCCAAATTTTCGCGACGGGCACCCGGGCGAGCCGCGGAAATGGCATCGGCGGCTTGGACCAAGCAGGCCACCACGGTATTGGCTTCCACGTCTCCATGGTGCGCGTGAATCGCATGGATAACGGCTTCACTTTCCTTGTACTTACGTGCAATATCTACACCAATTTCAATATGCGAACCCTCAATTTCGTGGTCAACCGCTTTGCCGATATCGTGCAATAAACCGGCACGACGCGCCACCTCGGGATCAATTCCCAATTCGCTGGCCATAATGCCCGAAAGGAAGGCCACTTCCATCGAGTGGTTCAGCACGTTTTGACCGTAACTGGTGCGGTAACGCAAACGACCGAGCAATTTTACCACTTCGGGATGGATACCGCGCAAACCGGTTTCCAACACCGCACGCTCACCTTCGGATTTGATGGTAGCTTCCACCTCCCGGCGAGCTTTCTCCACCATTTCCTCAATGCGAGCAGGATGGATACGACCATCGGAAATCAAACGCTCCAAACACAAGCGTGCGATCTCACGGCGAACCGGATCAAACCCCGAAAGCGTGATAGCCTCGGGCGTATCGTCAATAATAAGGTCCACACCGGTTAAGGTTTCAATGGCGCGGATATTACGACCTTCGCGCCCGATGATACGGCCTTTCATTTCGTCATTAGGCAACGGAACAACCGAAACGGTGGTTTCCGAAACTTGGTCAGCCGCCACGCGCTGTATGGCATGGGAAATGAGGTTGCGGGCGCGTTGATCCGCTTCGTCTTTCAGTTGCGCTTCAAACTCACTGATCTTAAGCGCCTTTTCGTGCGCCAATTCTTCCGCAAGATTTTTAAGCAAATATTCTTTGGCCTGTTCCACGGTGAAGCCGGAAATTCTTTCCAACATTTCGAACTGACCTTTTTTTAAATTTTCAACATCCTCCAGACGGGAATCGATCTCTTTTTGCTTTTTGGCAATGGCTTCTTCCTTTGCCTCGTAATTTTCAATTTTGTGGTCAAGCGATTCTTCTTTTTGTTGCAAACGGCGTTCTTGACGAACCACTTCGTTGCGGCGCTCTTTGAGTTCGCGCTCGGATTCATTGCGCAAACGATGAATTTCGTCTTTGGCTTCAATGAGCGCTTCTTTCTTTTTAGATTCCGCGGCAGCTTTGGCATCCTTTTTGATGCGCTCTGCCTCTTCTTCCGCGGAGCCGATCGCGGCTTCTGCGGTTTTTTTGCGATGAGAAATACCGGCTTTAAAGGCAACCAATCCGGCCACAAGAGCGCCGACAATGAGGGCCACCAAACCGATAACAATGTACATCGTGTCCACGGGGATCCTACACCTCCTGATGTTTACTTTTCAAACTGCGTTTATTATCGTACCAAAGCAACCGCCCGTATGGGGCGGATAGTGTTGTTATAATTTTTACAACACCCTCCATCAAAAACAGAGGAAATCATAAAACAACAAGATAGGAATATTGTATTTGGCAGCACCGTCTACCATATGCAGTATATCCTTTGTGCATTATACCTCTTTTTGGGGGTATCTGTCAAGCGAATTTTCTTCTTTTCTTCCAAAAGAAGATGTGTTATAATGCCTTTTGGGAGATGATTTTATGAACAAGACCAGACTGAAAAAATATGCCGCTTTGATTGCCCGTGTCGGTGCCAACATTCAAAAAGGACAAGGCGTCATCATCCACGCAGAATTGGACCAACCGGAATTCGTGAAACTGGTTACGGAGGAATGCTACCGCGCCGGTGCTTCCAAAGTGGAGGTGGAATGGAGTTATCAGCCGCTTACCAAAGTGCACGTGCGTCATCGCTCTTTAAAGGTATTGTCTACCGTGGAGGAATGGGAAGTGGCAAAACTGCGCCACCGCACCGAAACATTGCCCGCCATGATCTATTTGATCTCCGAAGACCCTGACGGATTGAATGGCATTAACCAAGAAAAATACAGAAAATCGTACCAAGCGCGCTATCGCGTCATCAAACCCTTCCGCGACCAAATGGACACCCATTACCCGTGGTGTATCGCGGCCGTTCCGGGCGCCGCTTGGGCGAAAAAGATGTTCCCCCACGAACGCACCTCCCGTGCAATCGAAAAATTATGGGAAGCCATCCTCAGCACTTCTCGCGTGGACGAGGATCCCATCAAAGCGTGGGAAGAGCATAACCGCAATTTGGAAGAACGCTGCCGCTATCTCAATTCGCTTAACATTGAATCGCTTGAATATACCGCGTCGAACGGCACGCATTTAACCGTGGGCATGATTCCCGATGCGCTTTTCCTCGGCGGCGGTGAGCGTACACAAGAAGGCCAATATTTCAACCCCAACATTCCGACCGAGGAAGTGTTTATCACCCCTATGAGGGGAAGTGCGGAAGGTATTGTCTATTCCAGCCGCCCCCTCTCCTATCGTGGTCAGTTGATTGACAATTTCTCCATTCGCTTTGAAAACGGACGTGCCGTGGAAGCGCACGCCGAGAAAAACGAAGAGCTTTTGCAACAAATGATTGCGATGGACGACGGCGCCGCTTGTCTGGGCGAATGTGCGCTTGTACCGTACGACTCCCCCATTCGCAAAAGTGAATTATTGTTCTACAACACCTTGTTTGATGAAAATGCCGCTTGCCACTTGGCTCTTGGCGAGGGATTCCGCAATTGCATCCGCAATTTTGAAAGCTACACATTAGAAGAGTG
Source organism: Acutalibacteraceae bacterium (assembly GCA_045603285.1). Lineage (GTDB taxonomy): Bacteria > Bacillota > Clostridia > Oscillospirales > Acutalibacteraceae > RGIG3009. The sequence continues at coordinate 14,269 of JAZULW010000137.1, forward strand.
CCGCGCCAAAGGCGTGAACGAATCGATGATTCACGAAGATTTTATGATCGGCACCGACGATTTATCCATCGATGCGCACACGCGAGATGGACGCACGGTACCGATTTTCCGTAAGGGGAATTGGGCTTTTTGATGAATACGCCATACTTTGTTTACGTTCTTCGCTGTAAAGACAACTCGCTTTACACCGGCATCACTACCAATGTTGCTCGCCGATTTGATCAACATTGCGGGAAACGAGTCGGGAGCGCCAAATACACACGCTCGCGCACCCCTATCCGCATAGAAGCCATTTGGCAAACCGCTAACCGCTCCCTCGCTTCGTGCTTGGAATACCGCATCAAAACGCTTTCCAAAGAGAAAAAAGAAGCTCTGATCCTATCCCCCGCTTCCCTGTCGACCGTGTTTGGCGACCGTTTGGATAGCGATGCCTATACCGTTATCAATCACCAAGGAGTGTTCACAATGAAAACTGTCAAAGATTACGTAACCACCATTCCCAACTTTCCTCACGAGGGCATTATGTTCCGCGATATCACGTCCGTATTGCAAGACGCAGATGGATTTCAACTGGCTGTTAACGAATATAAAGCACGGTTGGAAGGGCTTGAATTTGATGCCGTTGCGGGTGTTGAAGCCCGCGGGTTTGTGTTTGCATCTGCATTGGCCTATCTCTTCAACAAGCCTCTTATTCTCATTCGCAAAAAAGGCAAATTACCACGGGAAACTATTTCGGAAGAATATGCCCTTGAGTATGGTACCGCCGCTTTGGAAATCAACAAAGATGCTCTCACCAGAGGGCAGCGCGTGGTACTCATCGATGATCTGTTGGCAACGGGCGGCACGGTGTTGGCGGCGGCACATTTGGTAGAAAAAATCGGTGGTAACGTGACCAAATGCTTGTTCTTGTTGGAACTTGCCGGACTTAACGGCCGTGAGAAATTAGCCGATTACGACGTAGACTGTGCGGCTACATACGAAGGAATATAAAAAATGTCTGCAACGTTTACACGTTGCAGACATTTTTTTAGTCTTTTTGGGCCGCCTCCAATTTGGTTTGACGGCGTTGCTTCACATGCTCCTCCATCGGATGGATCTCGCCCGCAGCCGTAAGGGCCATACGGGTAAAGAGCGGACCGACCAATTCGTAAATCAACACGGCAAACAGGGTAATGTTTCGAATCAGGTTGCCTTGCTCGCCAAGGGCATGCGCCGCAATGGTGCACATACCAAGTGCCACACCCGCTTGCGGAAGCAACGTGATACCGAGATATTTGCAAATTTGCGGCTCGCAACGAGTCGCCTTAGCGCTGGCAAGCGTACCGAGGTATTTGCCCGCCGAACGGAATACAATATATACCACACCAACCAACACGATGGCACCGCTTGTAAACACACCCAGTTCCAATTCCGCACCGCTGATCACGAAGAACAAGGCAAACAACGGCGACGTCCATTTATCGGCCGCGCCCATCAAATCGTGGGATAACGGGCAAATATTGCAGAAAATCGTACCGAGCATCATACACGTGAGCAACGACGAGAATTGCAGATGCACAGGGCCGATATGAAATTCGAGCATCGAGAGTGCCGCCGTCAAAAACACCACACCGATGGTGAGATTCAAGCGGTTGGTGTTGGAGTTGAACAACGTTTCCAATTTGGTCAACACCCAGCCCATTACCGCACCGAGCAACAAGGAACACAGGATTTCCACCAGCGGGTTCACCAAAATGGAAACCAAATCCAACGAGCCCGAAACCATCGTCTTGGCAATACCAAACGACACCGCAAATACAACCAATCCTACGGCGTCGTCCAATGCGACGATGGGTAACAACAATTTGGTAAGCGGACCTTTCGCTTTATACTGCCGTACGACCATTAACGTAGCGGCAGGTGCGGTTGCTGTGGCAATGGCACCCAACGTAACAGCTTGCGCCGCGGTTAAAATGTTCGGCATCAACAAGTGCAGCACATACAGCGCCACATCCACAAACAACGTGGCTACCAACGCTTGCACAACACCGATCACAAGGGCTTGTTTGCCGGTCTTTTTCAGGTCTTCCAGGCGGAATTCGTTGCCAATGGAAAAGGCAATAAACCCGAGAGCAACCTCGGAGACCATACCCAAACTTTCCACCGCTTCCATGGACGAAAAGCCGAAACCGGAAATACCAAGGGCGCCAATGCAATACGGGCCGATCAGCACACCGGCAATCAAATATGCCGTGACAGAGGGCAATTTTAACGGTTTAAAAACGCGTGTCATCAACAACCCCGCGAGTAGAGCGACCGACACGGATAACAAGGTATTCACTCTTGACACTTCTTTCTTATTGAATATCCTAATGCAGTATACTACTGTGTGTTTCGAAAAGCAAGCCCAAATTATTGTTATTTAATAAAATATCGTGATACCGCCTCGACAACTATTGCATATACTGAGCAAGAGGTGAGTATATGTATCGTCGTTTTATCCATCCGCAAGCAATTGCTCATATACAAGGTGAAAAAAGCGACACAAACCTTTGGGGGAACGTTCAATTTTTTCAACAAAACAACGCCGTTTTGGTACGCGCCGTTATACATGGTCTTCCTCTTTCCGAGAGCGGTTTTTACGGTTTTCACATTCACGAGGGAACCCGGTGCACGGGAGAAAACTTTGCCGACACCGGTAGCCACTATAACCCAACCTCTCTTCCCCATCCTCTCCACTCAGGAGATCTGCCGCCCCTGATGAGATGCCAAAACGGCGCGTATTTGGAAGTCTTGACGGATCGTTTTCGTGTTGCGGAGGTTATCGGCCGCACCGTTGTGATTCACAGTGGCACCGATGACTTCACATCGCAACCGGCCGGCAATGCCGGAAGTAAAATTGCCTGTGGCGTTATTCAGCGCCGATAGGAAAATTGACACCACACCGATCCAGGCAACGTTTGCATATTGCCCCCCTTCTTCGCCACGCCGACGTTCCCGCAATCAACAAAAAATGAGCCGAAGCTTGTTCGGCTCATTTTTCTGTTATGTTAAAATTATTTTGAGCGTATCGCCATATCTTTATATACCGTTTGCGCTTCCCTCTTAGTAAACGTACGCAAATACGTTTTGCTTGGTAATCCCCACACGTTAAACAACCGCGGGCCGATCCATTCTCCGTATCCACACTCTTCAAACACACCTTTCACAATGCACAGCGCCGCCTTCTTTGGAGACATAAATAACACTTTCATGGGGTGTTTGATGATGGCGAAGATCCATTTGGGATAATGCGCCGTGATGTTGGTAAACGTGATGCCGGGATGCACCACCGAAAGAGATACGCCGTCAGCGCACGCAAACCGCTCGTACTCCGCTAACATCAGGCGCCGTTTCGCATTACCGTAGACTTTGCTTGATGCACGGCGCGTGGAAAAATCAACGTCGTTTTGGTCGGTTTTGGAATAGGTATGGGCAATACTCCCCACAATGACCACCCTGGCCCCTATTTCTTGCAAGGTATCGCACAAAGCGGACGTCATTTGAAACGGAGCCAAACAGTTGATTTGGAACACGTTGTCCACCCCTTGCGAGGTGATGTAACGCGGAATACTGTACGCGCCTGCATTATGGATCAACACATGCGGTTTTAACACTTTCAATGTTTCCACAGCCGTATGTACCGATTCTTCCTCTTCCAAATCAAGCGGCACAAAGGTTGCCGTTAGTTGTGGATACTCCGCCGTCAACCGCGCAATCAACGCATCGGTTTTTTCTTTGTTGCGATTTAGCAACACAAGGTCTGCATCGAGAAACGCCAAATGGCGGCACAGTTGTTCTCCCAATCCGCCCGTGGCACCGGTAACAGCCACACGTTTCCCTCTTAGCGAGTGCGTGTTCCGTTGAAACCATTTTTCGTAGTTCATTTCACTTCAAATTCGCCGAGTTTGGCAGAGCGCACGTAGTCACCGTTAAAGGTGCGCAGATGAGCCATATGCGGCTGCTCAATGTGAATTTGTTGGTGTTCTTTGCTTTCCCACGCTTCAATGAGCAACAGTTCATTGGGGTTGCTTTCGGAAAAATAGTACTCGTAGCACAGGCAACCGTTTTCGGTACGAATGGCCGCCAACACGCCTTCTGTTTTCATACGTTCAACAAAAGCTTCGCGTTTGCCGGGGAAACAGTCAAAGGTTACGTAGATGGTATACATACTCATTCTCCTTTTTGCAGCAGTTGTGTTGCAAGGGTTTTATCCGGGGTAACGTACACGGTGCGATTGGTTTCATAAATCACCATACCCGGTTTAGCTCCCGCCGGTTTTTTCACGTGTTTTATTTGCGTATAATCCACTGGTACTTGCGCTGAATCGGCAGCCTTGGAATGCGTAGCCGCCAAAACGGCCGCTTGCATCAGGGTGGTTTCGGGCGGTGTTACACCGTCGGTTAAAATCACTACGTGCGAACCGGGGATATTTTTAGTGTGGAACCACCAGTCACTGCCTTTGGCGGTGCGGGTGGTAAGTTTGTCATTTTGGGCGTTGTTGCGCCCTACCAAAATGGTAAACCCGTCTTGTGACACAAAGCAAAGCGGTTTGGTCGGGGTTGCTTGTTTTTTACGGGATATTGGCAAATGAAGATATCCGGTTTGCGCCAATTCTTCACGTACTTCTTCCACTTCGCGGTTCGTGGTGGCACGGGAAAGGGAATCAAACACCGAGTCGAGATAGCGCAATTCTTCCTCGCCCATCGAAATTTGTTTGGTAAGCATTTCTTCCGCCGTTTTTGCTTTGCGGTATTCCTTATAATATTTTTGTGCATTGCGTACCGGCGACAACGATGGGTCAAGCGGTACACGCACCGTGGGACAATCGGGGTCGTAATAATTCACCAGTTCCGCGTGGGCCGCGCCCTTTTTAATGAGATGCATATTGGCATTGATCAAATCGGCATACAATCGTTTTTCTTCACGCTTCCCTGAAATTTCCAGTTCTTGCCGTTGGTGCTGTAATTTTCGGGTTAAACGGTCAACCGCATTGGATAACAATTTTAACACGTCGTGTGAGCGTTGATGCATCCGCTCGGCGGCATCTTTTTGCTTGTAAAATTCATCCAGCAGCCCCGAAAAATCCGGCATTTCCCTGCCCGTAACGTCTAACCCATACTGTGTGATGGGCATAAAACTGAAATCAAGCGGCGCGCCGTCTTTTTTATACACCAGAAACGGAACGGGCGGTTTGTTACCGCGCACGCGGTCAGCGACTGCCAGGAGAGCGGTTGCCAGTGCGTTTTTTTGTTCCGCCGTCAATTCATTGGCACACACGGGTGCATCGCCAAACGCGCGGTGAACCACCTCGCGGCAGATGAGGGGGGACATCCCTTGCGAGAGAGCCAAAAGAGCTTTCTCCACCGTACCGTGAAACGTCACAATCGCTTCGACCATTTCTTCTGCCGAACAAGAAGTAAGTTCCAACCGAATGCGATCAACAGGAGGCAACGCATACGCCATACCGGGCAACAACGGACGCGTTGGGGACATCGTGAAATCGACACGTTTGAGGGCATCGATGATGCGGCCGTTTTCATCCATGAAAATAATGTTGCTGTACCGCCCCATCACCTCTGCCGCCAAAGTAAGGCGAACAGGGTCTCCCAGTTCATTGTAGGTATCGAAATCAAAAAAAAGCACCCGTTCAAGCCCCGGTTGACGAATGGCAACCAGGCGTGCACCCGTAAGTCGTTTACGGAGCAACATACAAAACATAGGCGGTGACAACGGGTTTTCAAGCGAAACGTTTGTCAAATGCACACGCGGTGAATTCACACGTGCCGACATATACAATTTATAGGTACCGTTTTTATCGCGCAACGAAAACACCAATTCTTCTTTGGAAGGTTGGTGTATTTTATCCACACGCGTTTCGGATAACCGTGTCCGCAATTCGGTTTTTAAACAATGCAAAAAAGCGCCGTCAATGGCCATTTCCGTTTCAGTCCTTTATCAACGTTTGATACGGGGGTGTTTGTTCCCCAAGCACAACCGTAATCGCCGGAAATTCCGCTTGTAACCACTCCGTCAACACCGCCGCAACCCCCACTTCAGTTTCAAAGTGGCCACCGTCTATCACCGTTTTTTCAGGCGAGAGTCCCAACCATTCGTGATGCTTAATTTCGGCGGTAAGTGCGGCATCCGCTTGTTCTAAAAGCGGCAACACCAGTTCGCTGCCCGAACCGCCGCACAACGCTACCGTTTGTACGTCGGCAGTACCGACGTGCATCTTCACCGAGGTATTCAACACGGCGGCACAACGTTTGGCAAACCCCTCTCCCGTCATCGGCTCAGGCAAACGACCGATACGGCACATACCGTCAGGTGCAATCTGCACGTCCGTAAGGCCCAAGGCGGCGGCAAGCGTGTCGTTTACCCCGCCTTGGCACTTATCTAAGTTGGTGTGCATACACACGGCGGACAAGTCGCTTTTCACCAAGCGATATGGTATACGGTTTGCCAACATCGTTTTCACCGGGTCAAAAATAACAGGATGGTGCGACACGATCAGTTGAGCACCTACGGCAAGCGCATTATCAATCACTTCATCGGTAATGTCCAACGCCACGTACACCGTGCTAACCTCTGCTGTCGCATCCCCGACAAGCAACCCGACGTTGTCCCATTCTTCCGCCGTTTCAAATGGAGCTTTTTGTTGCAAAAAAGTAACAATATTTTGAACAGTTATCATTTTTCGTTATCTCCTATGTAACGCCTAATATAAGACCGTATGTGCGCCGCCGATGCGGACGGTTGTTTTTGCAATGCGCGGCACACGCGCATTAAAAACGGTTTCCCTTGCGGAAGGGGAATCTTCCCCACAAAACACTGTTCTTCCGTTGGAACGAATCCACCGCCGCTGTAAGACACACACATGACGGTATAACAACGTTTGCCGTCATCCGCGATGCGTTCTTCTTCAATCGAAAAACCGTTCTCGTATAAAAAACGGCGCAGTTTTTCCGCACGCGTCATCGGTTGCAAAACAAACCGATAGCGCCCGTCTTTCGTCCAAGATGCATCACCTAAAATGGCCGCAATGGTTTCGCCACCCATACCGGCAATGACAATATCGTCTATTTCTTGCGGCAAAACAGTAGCGAGACCGTCACCAAGGCGCACCTCAATTTTATGTTCCAACTGTGCCGCCGCCACCGAACGGTGCGCAGCCTCGGCAGGGCCCACCCGCACGTCCGAAGCAATGGCGGACGGACAATGCCCATTTTGGACCAAGGCGCACGGGAGAAGCGCGTGGTCGGTTCCGATATCGGCAAGACGACTGCCTTGCCGCACCAAAGATGCCACCGTTTGTAAGCGAAAATCCAACATAGATACTCCTACAAAAAACTGCCAATGCTTTTCGAAACATTGGCAGTTTTGTTTTTACTTGCTCAAGTGCGCGTTGATTTTTTCCACCAACGCATCCACATCCACACCGTGGACCATACAAGCTTGCTCCAACGTTTCACCGCGAGCCGAAGGGCAACCAAGGCAATGCATACCCATTTCCAAGAAATACGGCGCCGTGGTTCTGTCCATATCCAAAATATCACCAATGATGGTTTCTTTCGTAATCGTCATTATTCATGCTTCCTTTCTCTTATGGTATACCACTATTATACCGATATTGTTGATGGTTTGCAAGAGATTATTCCAAATTTCCGCTTAATTGCATAATAACCGACAACGCAACAATCGGCGCGGTTTCACACCGCAAAATACGGTTACCCAACGTGACGGGTTGCACACCTATTTGGCGCAACTGTTCCATCTCTGCAGGATCAAACCCGCCTTCAGGGCCGATGAACACCGAAATCGACGCGGTTTGCTCATTTACGGTATTCGACAACGGAACTCCGCCGCCTTCGTAGCACACCACCGCGTGTTCGCCTTTCAGCTGCTCCAGTGCTTTAGAAAAGGAAAGCACCTCGCCCACGCTCGGAATGATGCCGCGACCGCTTTGCCCTGCCGCTTCGGCGGCAATTTTTTGCCAACGCGCTTGTTTTTTGGCCGCTTCGTCCCCTTTTAAGCGCACAATACTGCGCGCGGTGGAAACGGGCACCACGCGAACGGCACCCAGTTCCACGGCTTTTTGTAGGATAAAATCCATTTTTTCGCTTTTGGGGAGGCCCTGATACAGCGTGACCGCTATTGTGGCTTCGGCCACAGTGGGACGTCGCTCGGTAATGCACACCTCAACCGCATCGGAAGACACCGACGACACCTCACCGAAATAATCGGTCCCGTTTCCGTCGCACAAGGTCAATTTCTCCCCCGTTCGCACACGCAACACGCGTGCCAAATGGTGCGCATCCGCACCCGTTATTACCGCGGTATCGCCGTCTACAGGTTCAATGAAAAATCGAGGCATTTCGCTCAATCCTTTCCGCACACAAAGCAAAGCCAACCGCCGTGTTCGCGACGTTCACGGATAACAAATCCACATTCGGCCAACGCTTTTAATACGTCTTGTTCACGGGTGTCAATGATACCCGACACAATATACGTGCCACCTTTTTTGAGGAACGGCGGAATGGACTTGGAAAGCATAATAATGGCATCCGCCACAATGTTGGCCACCACCAAATCAAATTGACCGTGCACCTCTTCCACCAGATCGCCTTGGCGCATCATGTAACGCGGCGGTTCAAAGCCGTTAATCGCGCCGTTTTCCACCGCCATTTTCACCGCCAATGCGTCGATATCCACACCCACCGCCGATTTGGCGCCGAAGAGCAACGAGGCAATGGACAAAATACCGCTGCCGCACCCCACGTCTAGCACTTCGGTTTCGGGGGTGATGATGGATTCTATGGTTTCGAGCACCATACGGGTGGTATCGTGTCCGCCTGTTCCGAATGCCATACCGGGGTCAATGGATAAGATCGCACGTCCGTCGGCATTATTCACGGTTTCCCACGTGGGGCGAATGAGCAGTTTTTCACCTACGGGCAACGGTTTAAAATACTTTTTCCAATTGTTGGCCCAGTCTTGCTCGCTCACGGTATCGGTCACCACGCTGACGGGAATCTGTTCTGCGGCAAACCGTTCCTGTAAAAAGAGCACCGCTTCCATCGGATTTTCTTCGGGACTGATATACAGATGAATACACGTTTGCGTGCGGTCGCGCGCCAACAATTCTTCGTCAATCAGGTCGATATGCGCAATCTCACGTGCACCAATCTCCAAATCGCTGTAATCTTCAATATAAATGCCGTAAGGCACCACCATATTGGCAATGGCGGCGGCGCGATCGGTATCCTCGCAGGGAACGCGAATACAAACTTCTGTCCAATCCATCGTGATTGCTCCTTATTTCTTCGTCAAAGAACCTTGTTTGTCCATAAAGGGTTGGAGTTGCGCCAAGATGCGTTCGCAACCACCTTTTACGTTGCTTTCCACGTTTAGGGGCATTACGGGGTCGTGCACACTCAGGCGCAACAAAAACCAGCCGTCGCCGTTTTGTTCGTCAAATGACACGCGCACACCCTCGCGGCTGTCATCCGCCACTTGCCATCCGTGCAGGGTGGCATACTGTTCCAGATCGGCAAGCACACGTTCGCCGTATGTGCGGAAATCTTGTTCGTGAATGGTATAGCGTAGCTCCATGCTTTCCGTCGGCTCGGGTAGGGCGGCAATTAAATCGGACAACGTTTTTCCTTCTTTGCGAAGATTGACCGCTTTAATAATGATCTTGGTAACCAAATACGCACCGTCGTCCAAAAAATAGTTTTCGCGCAACGCTGCGTGGCCGGATGTTTCGATTGCCAACGGGGAATTGATGCCAAGAGCATTGAGGCGCAACGATTCGTTAATGACATTTTTATAGCCGCGTTTGAAACGGCAATGAACGCCGCCGAGCACCTCTTCAATAAAATATTTCAGGCCCGTAGACGTAATGGAATCGGTCACAATGGTACCGCCGTTGTTTCCTTCCAACGCAATGGCCGAAGCAAGCGCCACCAAACGGTTGCGGTTAATCTCGCGCCCATCAGCACCCACACAGCCCGCACGATCCACGTCGGTATCAAAAATCACGCCAAGATCGGCTTTCGCACGCACTACCGCCGCGCAGATCGAAGCCATTGCGTCGGGATTTTCGGGATTCGGGATGTGGTTGGGAAACCGACCGTCCGGCTCCAGAAACTGGCTACCGTCCACATTAGCGCCAAGCGGTTTCAACACTTCATCCGCATAGAAACCACCTGCGCCGTTACCCGCATCCACCACAATGTGCATACCCTTAAGCGGTTGATCGCTACCGTCGGTTTCACGAACGATAAGAGTACGCAATCGGGCAGCATATTGCCGCATATAGTCGGTGGGAACGCGTTTGCCGTCTTGTGCTGTTTGAAAAACGCCTTCTTGCGCCAGTTCCAAAATTTCGGTAATATCACCGCTTTCCACACCGCCACTCGGCAAAAAGAATTTTAAACCGTTGCGGTGCCACGGGTGGTGGCTTGCCGTTACTTGTACGGCACCGTCACACGCAAGGTCCACGGTGGTCATAAACATAGCCGGTGTAGATGCCAAACCGCAATCAAGCACGGTCACACCCGCGGACACAAGCACCGCCGCGGCCGCATCGCAAATGCGCGGTCCCGATAAACGGCTGTCACGTCCGAGCGACACTGTCAGTTGTTCGCACGGTTTGCCTCTTTTCTTCGAAAGCCATACGGCAAATGCGCCCACAATACGGGTAACGATTTCGTCGGTCAGATCCAACGGTTCGTTCGGGACACCGTCCATTGCTACGGCACGGATGTCGGTTCCGCTTTTAAAATGTTTCCAATAGTCGTTTAGCATACTGTGCGCTCCCTTTACTGTTGTTGGGGGTATTATAGCATAAAAGCCTCCCTCGAATCAAGACACAAACATAAAAAGCGAAACCATCTTGCCCACAAAAAACGAGACCCCCAATTGTGGTTAAAATCAAAAGGGAAACGGTATATACCCTGAGCACTGATGCACTGGGGAATTTTTCGAATCGGAAACTTGTCCCAACTCTTCGCATAGAATGTAGTGTAAGGAGGTGAGATACGTATGGCATTCTTTAATTGCGAGGGTAAACGGGACTGTGTAGGGATCAGCGTACTGATCAGCATCGTCATCGGCGTGATCACGGCCTTTCTGCGCATCACCGGTGTTATCACGGCTACTCCGGCTTTCCTGTGGGTAGTATTCGGAATCGCGGTAGTCTATTTGGCCATTCTGGTAGCGGCCTATCTTGGGCAAACACAGCCTACCGTCTCTTGTGTTCGATTCAGTCTATCCGCCCTACTGACAGGTATCCTTTTCAGCATCCTGTTGTCCGTGATACTGCTGGCGATTCCCTTTGCCGCCACCAGTATTGTCGGCGCTATTTTAGTAGGATTGCTGCTTTTATTCTTTTCCTTGACGATTACCACATCCGCGTGTTTGGTCAAATGTCTGGCATTCACCTAACGAAAAAGGGAGCACCCGCAAGTGCTCCCGATACATATAGGATATCGCCGACAAGGGGTGTAAGGGCAAATGATGTATCACACTAACATTCGAGATGATGTTACACCTTACGGTGTAATACTGTTTTTCTCTGTTCGAAACGATGTTGCATCCGGCGGATACAAACACAAAAAGAAAGACACGATTTCTATCGTGTCTTTTCTTTTTGGAGCTGCTAACCAGAGTCGAACTGGTGACCTCATCCTTACCAAGGATGCGCTCTACCTACTGAGCTATAGCAGCATATGGCGACCCGGAACGGGCTCGAACCGTCGACCTCTAGCGTGACAGGCTAGCGTTCTAACCAGCTGAACTACCGGGCCGTAAACAGCGGGAACGCACATTATTATATCCTCTACCACTGCGTTTGTCAACTGCTTTTTTTAAGAAAACTCACTTTTTCTTGTTTTTTTCGCCGATAAATTCCATAACGCCCAAACGGCGAACACTTTCCGCTCCGTATTTGTGTCGCAATTTTTCCACCGTATCTTCCAACTGTTCCAAACGCTCGCGATTTTCAGGGGTTTCTTCCTCAAACAAACACAGTTGCTCGTCCGTTTCGCGGGTGAGTTTTCCCGCCGTTACCGTTAAACTGCGTACAGGTGTCCCTTCTTGCCAACACTCTTGCAACAGCGACCACGCGCCGTCCAACAACTCCGTTGTAAGACGGGTGGGATGAGGCAACGTTTTTTGCCTTACCACCACTTTTAAGGATGGATATTTTACCGTTAACTGCACCGACTCACAAAACAGATCTTGCGCGCGAAGACGCGCCGCCACGGGCTCGGTAACATACAACAGACCGTTCCGTAATTCTTCCGCAGAAGAAAGATCGTACGGAAAGGTGCGCCCATTCCCCACCGATTTCACCTCACGCTTATCGTGAAACAACCGCACGGGGTCACGATCCAATCCGTTTGCTGAATCGTGCAACGTTCCGCCGAGTTTTCCCAGTGCCGACACAAGCAGTACCCGTTCGGTAGCGGCCAAATCTCCAATGGTGGTAATGCCCATACGGCGGAGCGTAGCAGCGGCCGCATGCCCCACAAACATAAAATTTTCCACCGGCATGGGATACAGTATTTCCCGATAATTTTCCCGTGTGATAGGAGTGGTGGCATCGGGTTTGCGGTAATCGCTCCCCATTTTGGCAAACCATTTGTTGAAGGATACTCCCACCGAGATGGTTACCCCCACCTCTTCACGTACACGGCGACGCAAAGAATCGGCTATGGTGACGCCATCGCCGAACAAACGTTGACTACCCGTCACGTCAAGCCACGATTCGTCCACGCTGAACGGCTCTACACGGTCGGTATATTCACAATAGATCTCGTTGATGCGTTTTGAAAACTCCTCATAGCGGTCATGATGCGGGGGAACCAACACCAGTTCGGGACATTTGCGTTTGGCTTGCCACACCGTTTCGGCCGTCACAATACCATATTGCTTGGCCAGTTGATTTTTGGCAAGCACGATGCCGTGCCGATTTTTCGGGTCGCCACACACCGCCATGGGCACATCGCGCAATTCGGGGCGAAACACACACTCCACCGAGGCAAAAAAGTTGTTGCAATCGCAATGCAAAATCCTCCGATCCACGCTCTCTCCCCCCCTTACAATACGAACTAATGTTCTTTTTCATTATACTCCTGCTCTTCCTTTTTGTCAATTGGAAATAAAGAACGACAAAAACGCTCGGCACGACATCTGTGCCGAGCGCGTTTTAATTTAAGAGGAAAGCGCGCAGTTCTTCCACGGTATCCACCACGTAGGCGGCACCCGCTTGTTCCAATTCATCACGCGTACCGTAGCCGTACGCCAC
>JAZULW010000138.1:0-7088 GCA_045603285.1 Acutalibacteraceae bacterium
AAACAAGGCGGCGGCACCAAACACGTCACCGGCATACAAACGGTTCATCACAAGCGGTGCATCGCATTCGGAAGCGGTTTGTACCAATACGGTGCCGTATATTACCAAACCAAGCGCGTTTTGAAATTGATGTTGGTCGTAAAGATGTTCGCCTTTTGCGTATGTAACCGTTTCGGATAATTCGCATTCTATTTTTTTAAGTTGGGTATCGTCTAATCCTTTGAACAAAAAGAACGCATCTAAAGGGGCGGAAAAAACCATAGCGCACCTCCAACTGTCCCATTTGGGACAACTACAGTATACCTTCTTTTTCTTCAAAATGCAATAGGAAATAACAAAAATGTTATTAGAGATTTACTTTTTTCAATATATGTGATATAGTAACGTATATCTTTGGAATCAAGGAGTAATCAAGCTATGAAACGAATTTTGGCAAGTATGGTTGCCGTGTTTCTTGGTTTAGGAATACTGGTATGCGGCGTTTCGGCCGATACGGTGTTTGAATTTAGAGAAACGGCACGGTATCAACAGGATGAATTGTTGGCCATAGAATGGAATTATGACGAAGTTCCGTCGGAGGTTTCGGTGGCGGTTACGTCAGTTTTGTTGGATAATGTACCGTGTATGGTGGATACTATGCAAGTGGGTATTCTTTACCTGAACATAGCAGAGTTGGCCCCCGGTTCACACACCTTGGCGTGTCAATATACCGTTAACGGCACTCCTCAAACCAAAACGTTAGAACCGCTTGTGAAACAGGGCGCCGCCACCGTCACCCTGTCGGTTTCGGTAAATGAAAATGGTAACGCGCTTGTAAAAGCGGTGGATGGGAACGGCAATCCTGTTGCGGGATATACACTTCGCTTATCCGTGGGGGATATGGAGGGAATGTCCGCTAAAACCGATGCAAACGGACAATACCTTTCGCGTATAACGGCATCCTACGGCGAAACTGTTTCGTGCGAAGGTGTGGAAACGATAATTGACGGCGTTCCGTATGCGGCGGCGGCAAAAGTAGAGGTGGGCTTTTTAGCGCCAACGACCACCACGACACAATCGACAACCACCACGACGATATCCACTTCGGAAACAACCTCAAGTTCGGCGGCGGATACAACCACTACGGCGCAAACAACAACGGAAACCACAACAACGTCGATTGCCACAACCACCACGAATACTACGACGACATCGGAAGCAGAAGTGACAACCACCACTACCAACGGTACGATTCTGGGTGCCGGCAGTACGGAGCATAAAAACGATCGTGTGGCCTTGAACGTTTCGCTTGACAATCAAATTTTAACGGCGTTTGGTGTTAAAGAATCGGTTTTCGCGAATAAAGCACGATTGCTTCTCACCAAAGACGATTACTCCAATCTTACCGATCGCGGTGTTTACCAATTGATGCTCAATGTACTTACCAGCGAAAAGGTTCCCACCACGGAACAAATCCGTGCAGCGATCAACGCCTCTTCGCAATTGTCCAAAATGGAAGATGCCGCTTGCAAAACGGTTACGTTCGATCTCTCGTTCTTAAAACTGAATCCGGTAAACGGTAAGGTAGTGCCCGTCTCGGCTTTGCCTTTGAACACAACATACATTGTGGAACTTCCTGTTCCTGCAGAAATGCAAGATGCACAGCAACTGGCCATTACATTTTTCAACGGAGAAACGTTAGCGGAACCGATACCGCTTGAAATTCAAGGAGGATGTTTTAGCTTGGAAATCAATTCGCTAGAGGCCTACACGTTAATTGCGCTTGGCGCCGATGAAATCGGCGGAGGAAACAGCAATTCCATTTTGTTTATTGCACTTTTAATTGTCGGCATTCTGCTGTTGGTTGGCGCGGCTCTGTTGATATTTTTCTTTGTGTTGCGTAAACCTGAACCCAAAAAAACGGCGGAAGCGCCTGTTTTCGTTCCCGACTTGTTGGATGAAAACGACATTTTCAGCGGTCGTGATGACATTTCGGAAATCAACCGTCGTCCTACCGATAACACCAACAAATAAATGACCCGAGAGAACCGAAAGTTATTTCGGTTCTCTTGTAGTATCAAGGAGAGTAGACACATAATGAATGTATCCGATAAAATGAAAAATATGAAACCCTCGGCTATTCGGGAAATTTTTAAAAGTTTAGGAACACCGAGTGCTATCTCGTTTGCGGGTGGTAATCCGGCACCGGAATCTTTCCCCGTAGAAGCGTTGTCCTCCATTGCGACGGATATTTTTAAAACAAACGCCACCGCGGCTTTGCAATACAGTGTGACCGAAGGGTATCCGTTGCTCAGAGAACAAGTGGCCGCGCGATTGAACACCAAATTCGGTGTGGACACCGCAAACAACACGACCATTATTACTTCCGGTGGGCAGCAAGCCATTGAACTTACGTGTAAAGTCCTTTGTAACGAAGGAGACGAAGTGATTTGTGAAAATCCCAGTTTTATTGGTGCTCTCAATGCATTTCGTTCGTTGGGTACTCGTCCCGTTGGCGTGGAATTGGAAGCCGACGGTATCAACCTTGCCGCTTTGGAAGAAACGATAAAGGCGCATCCCAAAGCACGCTTTCTGTATTTGATTCCCACATTCCATAATCCTGCGGGCATCACCATGTCGCTCGAAAAGCGGCGTGCCGTGTATGCGTTGGCACAACAGTATGATTTGGTGATTTTGGAAGATAACCCTTACGGGGACCTGCGTTTTTCGGGCGAAGAGTTGCCCACCATCAAAAGTATGGATACCGACGGCCGCGTGATCTATTGCGGGACGTTTTCGAAGATTCTATCGGCCGGGATGCGTGTTGGATTTGCGTGCGGTGCCGATGAGTTGATTCAAAAAATGGTGGTCGCCAAGCAAGTGGAAGACGTACATACCAACATTTTCTTTCAAATGGTTTGTGCGGAGTACATTCGGCAATACGATTTGGATGCCCATATTGATACCATTCGGGCGTTGTACCGTGAAAAATGTGAGCGTATGTTGGCAGCGTTGGATGCCCACATGCCAAAAGAAGTCACTTTTACGCGTCCGCAGGGCGGGTTGTTCTTGTGGTGCACTTTGCCGGAGTATGTAGACGTTGCCGCGTTGATTAAGGAGGCGGCGGCAGAAAAGGTGTTTGTGGTGACGGGGGCTGCGTTCCAATGCGATGAAACGGCTCCCACTCATGCGTTCCGCTTGAATTATTCTATGCCTTCTTTAGATGAGATTGACAAGGGAATTGCCTTGCTTGCGGCTATCGTTCGCCGCCATTTATAAAAAGAAAAATAGGCGCCCCGTTGTAGTATACAATGGGGCGCGTATTGTTTTTGTCAAATCCAGGTATCCTCGGGGAATTCCGTGGGCGGAACTTCCAAAAGTTCGGGTTTTTTCAGCAAACGGCGGAACATACGGAATGACTCGGCATAATAGTGACCGTCGCAAATACGCTCATCCAACACAAGGCGGACACGGATAATTTTTTTAACCGTTACCGTGCCGTCAGCGGCGGCAACGGGAATACGCTCTTTTTTACCGATAGCCATAAACACCGAGGTGGTACCGAAATCGTAAATGTGGTGATAGATTGGTTCAATACCGATAGAGCCCACGTCGGTAAGGTAGAAAGACGTATGAAACGGGCTGATGGTGTTGATGAAATTGTTAAGCCAACCGCGATTGTCACAAAAAATGATGAAGTTCACAAAAGCGCGAACAATCCAAGCGGGGCAACGGTTTAGAATGTTGGCGGCAACGTCGGTTGCGTTTTCACCGTCGGCATCTTTTACTTCTTTTTCCATTGCTTCGTTGATGCGGTGATATACGTCAAACACCGTATCGGTCTTTTCAAAATAAGGTTTTATGGTGGCTTCCAGGCCATTTTGATGCAGTTCGCGTTTCACGGTCATGGATGTTGAAAGTGTGTTGCGCGCATAGATCTTTCCGTTTATAACAAACCGATTAAGACGGGGGCGCAACACAAACATACGCATACACGCGGTTACAAACATATGATACAGAGAAAAGGAGGGCATATTATGTTCTTTACGCATGCGGCGAACATATTGTTCTAACTCATCAATTTCAATATAGTCGTCAAAAAAGACTTGCGAGTCGGAACGCTTTTTCATAATGTGGGGCATAACCGCGAAAACGGACTGCGTATGGCGCAGGCGGCGGCCGTCTTTTCGGTCGCCGAAACGGCGCTTTTGTGTTTGTGCCATAGTTCCTCACCTAATTCCCTCAAATTATTGTGTGATTTATCATATTGGCTATGCTGCACATATATGTCCCGCAATGACAATATGTACGAATATATGACAAAAAACTACAACATAGACAGTGTATCAAAAAAGGGGGTTTTTGTCAAGAAAGGGCAAAGGCCGCCGTGAATTCACGGCGGCCGTAGGGGAAGCGTTAGCAGCAAGTATGGTTGCAGTCGTCATGGCAGTCGCTCAACAACAACAAGATGATGATGAATCACGCCCACGTGCAATCGTTACCGCAAAACAAGTTTTTCAAACACATGCAAAAGCCTCCCACCGTACAGAAATGCCGATGTAGGGTTTAGCAGCCGCAGCCGCAGCCGCAGCCGTTCGTGGTGGGGACATATTGGTTTTCGCAGCAGCAGTCGTTGTCGTCATTCAAAAGAAGAATAACGATGATGAAAAGTAACCACGTGCAGTTGTTGTTGCCGAACAGGTTTCTGAGACACATAGTGCGTGACCTCCTTTCTTTTGAAAACACCTTTTTGGTGCTTTCATTCCATACTATGTGGGGAAAAGAGGATGGTGATTGATAAAATGAAAAAACGAGAAATTCGGAGATAATCAAAGAAAATGGGAGATAGATTTAAAAAATCAAAAGAGGAGGATGAGGTTTGACTTTTTTTGACTTTGACTTTCTTTGACTTTTCGAATATTCTTATTTCAAAAGGAAGTGATGGAATGCGCATAAGCGATGAAATTGCCGCCTATATTCTTCATATTATGGAAAATGCGGAAAATGGATATGCGGAATTGCAACGCAATTTATTGGCGGAAGAGTTTGGCTGTGTTCCCAGTCAGATCACCTATGTACTGGCTTCTCGCTTTACACCGGAACAAGGGTATTTGGTAGAGAGCCGTCGCGGCGGCGGTGGATACATTCGTATTCGCCGTGTGCAAACACAAAAAGAATTAACGCCTATTATGCACGTGGTCAATTCCGTCGGCGATTCGTTGGTGCCCACCGCGGCGGAGGCCATTTTGCAGAGTTTGGTGTACCAACAGTTTATTACACCGCAATCCGCCAAAATTATGGCCGCTGCCTTGTCGGATCGTTGTTATCGCGAAATAGCGCCTGAACAGCGAGACCGATTGCGTGCCATTTTACTGAAAAATATGTTGACTGCGTATGCGGTTTAGGAGGAAATGTTATGATGTGTGATAATTGCAAAAAACACGCCGCGACCACTCACGTAAAACAAACGGTTAACGGAGTGACGACCGAAATGAATTTGTGCGCTCAATGTGCCGCACAGCAGGGATTGTATTCGTCGTTTGGCGGTTTCGGTGTAGACCTCGGCGATTTTTGGGGTTCTTTGTTTGCGGAACCCTCCAAGCGTACGCGTGACGATAGCCTTCGCTGTTCCGACTGCGGCCGCAGTTTCCGTGAAATTGCGGAGTGGGGAAAAGCAGGCTGTCCTTCTTGTTATCTTACCTTTTATGACCGTTTATTGCCGTCCATTCAGCGTATTCACGGCAAAACGCAACACACGGGAAAAACCTCGGGCAAGGCGGAGGCACAAGTGAAAACGGAACACGAGTTGGCCGCGCTGCGCAAAGAGTTAGACAGATGTGTTGCGGCACAGGAGTATGAAGAATGCGCTCGTCTGCGTGATCGCATTCGTGCGTTGGAAGAAGGCGGTGAAGCACAATGACAAACAGCAAATGGTATCAACAATGCGGCCCGCAAGGCGACGTGGTTATTAGTACTCGTATCCGTCTGGCGCGTAATTTACAGCATATGCCGTTTCCCGCGACAATGAATGCCGAGCAGAAAACAGAGGTTGCGAATCGTTTGTTTTCGGTGTTGCTGGAACGCGAGGGCGAGGCCTTTTCCCATATTTTTATGAATTCGTTGGATGAGTTGCAAGCCCTTTCGCTTGTAGAACGGCATCTGATCAGTCCCGAATTTGCTCGTCGCGGCGAGGGAGAGGCTTTGATTTTATCTGCCGATGAAAGTGTCAGCATTATGTCTTGTGAGGAAGATCATTTGCGTATTCAAGTAATGCGCGCGGGTCTTGATCTGGACGGAGCCTTCCGCGAGGCGGATTGTTGGGATACGTATCTGGATAATCGGTTGCATTTTGCCTTTGACGAGCGCCTTGGCTATCTCACGCAATGTCCCTCTAATTTGGGAACGGGGATGCGGGCCTCGTTGATGTTACACCTGCCCGCTTTGCAAGAAAAAGGCATTGTGCAGCAACTGAGTGCGACAGTGTCGAAACTGGGTTTGACCATTCGGGGTATTTACGGCGAAGGCAGTGGCTCAAAAGGTGCTATTTATCAACTGTCCAACCAAGTCACACTCGGCATTACCGAAACGGAAGCCATTGAGAATTTAAAAGGGATCGCCGAACAAATTATCAAAGAAGAATTACATCACCGTAAAGAATTGGGCGAAACCCCTGCCGCACAAGACCGGATTTTCCGTTCGCTCGGTATTTTGCAAAACGCACGGTTGTTGTCAGGGAAAGAATTTATGTCGCTTATTTCTCAAGTGCGGATGGGTGTATCGCTGCGTTTGATGGAAGGATTGTCCTTAGAACGCATCGGCACGTTGCTGATTGATGCGCAACCGGCCACGTTGTCCTTAAACAATAACGGCGTTTTGGATGCCGCCGAACGTGATGTTATTCGTGCTGCACTTGTACGCGAGTGTTTGAAAGGAGTGTAACGATGTATCGTTTTAAAGGGTTTACCGAAAAGGCGAATGCCGCCTTGAATTTTGCCATACAGTCGGCGCAACAGATGGGGCACACCTATATCGGCACCGAACACATTGTGCTCGGTCTTCTTCGTGAAGGCACGGGTGTGGCGGCCACGGTGTTGAATGCACACGGTATA
>JAZULW010000139.1:0-9016 GCA_045603285.1 Acutalibacteraceae bacterium
GTCGCGTGCTGGTCCCTTTTGGAAAAGGCAATCGTTGCCGTCAGGGGATGGTGATGAAAGTGGAGTATGTGGAGGATGCCACCGCACCTCCCTTAAAACCCGTTGTAGCCGTGCTGGACGAACAACCTCTTTTGAACGAGGAATTGTTAGAACTTGCGCGCTTCTTAAAAGAACGCACGTTTTGCTCGTTGTTTGATGCTGTGCGGGCCATGTTGCCTACGGGATTGTGTATGGTGGTAAAGCCTCTGTATACGCCCATCGCCGTATCGGAAACGGACCTTGCCGCGTTTTCTGATGCTGAACGTGCCCTGTATAAGGTGGCTTGTTCCGTGTGCGAAAAGAAAGCGGAGGGCGTTGACAGTGAAACGTTGTTGCGTTTGGCGGGCCTGAAAAGCGATGCCGCGTTGCCGGAACGACTGGTCAAAAAAGGGCTTCTCAGGCGCGAAGAAGAGGCGTTTCGCCGTTTGGGTGATGCCACGCGCCGTATGGCGCGGCCAACCTTTTCTCCCGAAGAATATGACGATACGGTTGCACGGGTAAAATGCACACCCAAACAACGCGAAGTGTTGCAACTGTTGTGTATGGCAGGCACGGCTTCGGTAAAAGAAGTCTGCTATTTGGCGGGAGTAACCAATGCCGTTTTGCTGGCTCTTGTCAAAAAAGGATTGGCGGAACTGTTTGAGGCGGAAACATTGCGTTCGCCCGTCACGGTGCCGTCTGCTTTGCGCCGCGATGCGATCGTGCTCAACCCCGAACAGCAACGTGCGTATGCCGAATTGTTGTCACGGTATCGGGAACCGCAAGCCGCCTGTGCCTTGCTGCACGGGGTGACCGGAAGCGGAAAAACACAAGTGTATCTCTCGTTGATTGACCACGTTCTCGAAGATGGAAAACAAGTGCTGGTGTTGGTTCCTGAAATTTCGCTCACTCCCCAAACGATGCAACTGTTTTTGCAACGCTACGGCAAACAAGTCGCCTTGTTGCACAGCGGTTTGTCCATGGGGGAGAGAATGGACGAATGGAAGCGTATCCGCCGTGGGGATGCTTGCATCGTGGTGGGAACGCGTTCGGCCGTGTTTGCTCCTTTTGCCAATTTGGGACTCGTTGTCATAGACGAAGAACAAGAGCATACCTATAAATCAGAAAGCACGCCGCGTTACCATGCACGTGATGTGGCCAAATTCCGCTCGGCGCGCCATAACGCGTTGTTGCTATTGGCTTCGGCTACACCATCTATCGAAAGTTATTATGCCGCCCAAAACGGCCGTTACTCCCTTCATACACTTGCAAACCGCTACGGCGATGTACCCCTTCCCGCGGTACACGTTGTGGATATGCGTGCTGAAACAGACGAAAGTTCGCTTTTTAGTAACGAACTGCTTTGCGAGATGCGCACCTGCTTTGAAAACGGAAAACAAGCCATTTTGCTGCTCAACCGCCGTGGTTATCAAACCTTTGTATCTTGTCGTCAATGCGGGCAGGTCATTTCTTGCCCGTCGTGCAGTATTTCGCTTACCTACCACCGCGCCAACGGACGGCTTATGTGCCATTATTGCGGGCATACGCAACCTCCGGTGCACCACTGTCCCGCGTGCGGTTCGGATGCTGTGCGCTATGCGGGGTTAGGCACGCAGCGTATTGAAGAACAATTACAAGAATATTTCCCCGATGCGCGTGTTTTGCGTATGGATGCGGATGCCACGGCCTCTCGCTTTTCGTACGAGGAGAAATTGGCCGCCTTTGCTGCGGGGGAGTACGATGTTCTCGTCGGCACACAAATGGTGGCCAAAGGTTTGGATTTCCCGAACGTTTCCCTTGTGGGTGTTTTGTCTGCCGACCGTTCGCTATACGAAGGGGATTTCCGTTCGTACGAAACGGCATTTGCGCTTTTCACCCAAGTGGTGGGCCGCGCCGGTCGCCGAAACGAAGAGGGGAAAGCCGTGATTCAAACAGCGGTTCCCGAACATTATGTGATACAGCTTGCCGCCGAACAGGATTATCAAACGTTTTTCAAAACCGAATGTGAGGCGCGCCGTATGATGAAATATCCGCCCTTTGCCGATTTGTGCCTGTTCGGTTTTGTGGGGGCGGACGAACGGGCGGTGCGCGAAAGCGCCAATCGGTTTATGACATTGCTTAAAGAAACGGTTTGCAAAGGGGAATATTCCAACATTCCGCTTATCGCGCTTGATCCCGTGCCGGCTTTTGTATCCAAAATCGCGGGGAAATACCGCTATAAATTGATTGTGAAACTCAAAAATACTACAGCAACACGAAACCTTATCGCTTCGTTGCTCATCACCTTTTCAACCGACGCGGCAAACCGCGGTGTTTCGCTGTTTGCCGATATCAATCCTTTAACGATTCTCTAAAAGGAGAGATTTCGATGGCTTTACGTAACATTCTCAAAGATGAAGATCCGCTTTTGCGCAAGGTGTGCCGTCCCGTTACCGAGTTTAACGAACGGTTGTGGCAACTTCTTGACGATATGGCCGAAACGATGTACGATGCGAACGGCGTCGGGCTCGCAGGCCCACAGGTCGGTATTTTACGCCGTGTATTTGTGATGGACGTGGGCAATGGTCTGATTGAAGCCATTAATCCCGAAATCATCAGCCAAAAAGGCGAACAGACCGACCAAGAAGGCTGTTTGTCTTTCCCGAATAAATGGGGATACGTCACTCGCCCCAAGCGTGTGAAATTGAAGGCGCAAGACCGTAACGGGAAATGGTTTATCCTAACGGGAGAAGACTTATTGGCCCGTTGTATCTGCCACGAAAACGATCATTTAAACGGGGTCGTGTTTTTGGACCACGTATCCGAGATCTTGACATCGCGCGAAGAGCAGTGAGGGGACATATGAACGTAGTGTTTATGGGAACGCCTGAGTTTGCGGTTCCCTGTTTGGAACGATTGCTGAGTGACGGCCATACGGTCTCGTTGGTCGTGACGCAGGCGGATAAACCCAAAGGCCGCGGTCAAAAACTGACACCGCCCCCCGTGAAAGCGGCGGCGATGGAACACGGTATCCCCGTTTTGCAACCTACTTCTCTTAAAAGCGAGGATACGCAAGCGGCGCTTGCGGCCCATGCGCCCGATGTGATCGTGGTGGTGGCTTACGGTAAGATTTTACCCCAAACGGTGCTGACATTGCCCCGCTTCGGTTGTATTAACGTACACGCCTCGTTGTTGCCGCGTTATCGCGGTGCGGCTCCCATTCAATGGGCGGTGCTCAACGGGGAAACGGTCAGCGGTGTCACCACCATGTTTATGGACGAAGGCTTGGATACGGGCGATATGCTGTTAAAAGCCGAATGTCCCATTGGCGAAGATATGACGGCAGGCGAGCTGCACGATCGGTTGTCCGAGCTGGGCGCAAGTTTGCTTTCGCAAACGTTGGTGCAGTTGCAAGAGGGAACGCTTGTGCGTGTTCCTCAGACTGACGAGGATACGTGTTATGCCGCCATGCTCACCAAAGAATTGCGTGAAATCGATTTTGGGATGACGGCCTCGCAAGTGCATAACCGCGTGCGCGGATTGAATCCGTGGCCGAGTGCGACGGTGTGGTTTGAGGGGAAACGCCTCAAATTGCAACGTACCAAAGTAGGGGATGCATGTAATGCCGCTCCCGGAACGGTGGTCAGTACCCGCCCCGTCACCATTGCGTGTGGCGGCGGAACCTCGCTTGTGTTAACACAAGTACAGTACGAAGGCGGAAAAAGTTTGTCTGCCGACGATTTCTTCCGCGGCCATCCGTTGACTGTTGGCCAACAATTTGCTTGATTTTGGAGGAAGTATGGCTCTTTCTGTTCGCGCCGTTGCCGCTTCTGCTTTGGCAGATTTGCACCGACGGCAAGGATATTCCAACATTGTGTTGGACGAATTGTTGAAATCCGCAGCGGTTTCCGATGCCGATCGCGGGTTGTTATCGCGCCTGTTTTACGGCGTGATCGAACGGAAATTGACGCTTGATTATGTGATTGGCCGTTTTTCCTCCACCCCGATTCGCAAAATGCACCCCCTTATTCGCGAAACGCTGCGCGTGGCTGTCTATCAGTTGTTGTATATGGATCGTATTCCGTCTGCTGCTGCCGTCAACGAAGCGGTATCGGCGGCACGGCAACTCAAGCAGGGTCATGCATCAGGCTTTGTGAACGGCTTGTTGCGTTCGGTTGTGCGCGCAAAATCGACCTTGTTTGATTCTCTTCCTGATGGTAACGAAGGCCTTTCCGTGCGGTTTTCTTGCCCCACGCAACTGGTTGAATTTTGGCAAAGCGCTTACGGAGACACGCGTGCGGAACAGATACTTTCCACTCTGAACGAAGAGGCGCCCGAATATGTGCGTGTGAACACCGTACAAATAACCGATGCTGCTTTTTCCCAAATGCTCGAAAATGCGAGTATAAATCACCAAAAGTTTAAAAATTTGCCCCACTGTTTTCGGGTGAATTGCGCGTATTTACTAAATAACCTTGAAACTGAAGCGAAAAACTGCTATTATTATCAGGATATAGCCTCACAATGGGCTTGCCTTGCACTCGGTGCACGGGCAGGCGAACGCATTGCCGATGTGTGTGCCGCTCCCGGCGGAAAAAGTTTCACCGTGGCACAAGCGATGCAAAACGACGGGTATATTCTTGCATGCGATGTGTATGCGCACAAATGCGAAACCATGGCGCGCCGTGCTGAAGAGTTCGGTATTACGATCCTTCAAACGGCCGTGCGGGATGCGTCTACTCATATTCCCCGCGAATGGGAGGGAGCATTTGACCGCGTGATGTGTGACGTGCCGTGTTCGGGCCTTGGGGTCATTCGTCGAAAACCCGAAATTCGCTACAAATCGCTTGAGGAATTGCGTGAATTGCCTTCGTTGCAATACGCGATTTTGGAACAAGGCGCCCGTATGGTGCGCGAGGGCGGTGTGTTGCAATATTCCACTTGCACGCTTAACCCTGCCGAAAACGAGGAAATCGTTCATCGCTTTTTGAACGAACACGCGGAATTTTCTCCGCGCATCTTACCGCTTGATTCTTGTTTTGCGGCATTGGGAGAATCTCCCTCGCATTGCATTACACTTTTCCCCTCCGTTCACGGAAGCGATGGCTTTTTCATTGCCGGATTCATCAAAAATAAGGCGGCGACCGAATGACAGTCGACATTAAATCACTTACAAAAGAACAACTGAAAACCGAAGTGACGGCACTTGGTTGTCCTGCTTTTCGTGCCGCGCAAATCAGCGATTGGCTGGACAACGGGTGCACTTCTTTTGATGAAATGAGCAACTTGCCTATCGCACTCCGCGACCAGTTAAAAGAAAAATTCGCTATTCCGGGTGTGAAAATACTCAAAAAACTGCAATCTCAACTGGACGAAACCGTCAAATATCTTTTTGAATTGCCCGACGGGCAAACGGTGGAATCGGTTTTGATGAAATACAAACACGGATGGTCACAATGTCTGTCCACGCAAGTGGGTTGCCGTATGGGGTGCGCCTTTTGTGCCACCGGGATGGATGGATTGGCGCGCAATTTGTTGCCGGCGGAAATGCTGGCGCAAATCGAAACGGCACAACGTGACCACGGTATTCGCGTATCATCCATTGTACTGATGGGAATGGGAGAGCCTCTTGACAATTACGATAACGTGTTGCGCTTTTTGCAGATGTTGTCGGAAGAAGGCGGCGTTCACATTGGTATGCGGCACGTATCGTTATCCACCTGCGGTATGGTGGACGGGATTCGCCGCTTAATGAATGAAAAATTGCAACTCACTCTTTCTGTTTCACTACACGCACCCAACAACCAGATCCGTTCTCGCATCATGCCCGTCAACCGCCGTTGGCCGGTGGAAGAATTGTTGGATGTTTGTCGGGAATATATCGCGGTGACGGGGCGGCGTATTTCGTTTGAATATGCCATGATGAACGGTGTGAACGACAGTGATGCGTGCGCACTCGAATTGGCCTCGCGCCTAAAGGGCATGTTGTGCCACGTGAACTTGATTCCCGCCAACGAAGTCGCGGGAAAAGCCCACCGTCGCAGCACGGCACAACGGCTTAAACAATTTCAAACAATTTTGGAAAAGCAAGGGATCAATGTGACGGTAAGACGGACGCTCGGCGCGGATATCTGTGCCTCGTGCGGTCAATTGCGCCGTCAACAACGAAGGGAGGAATGACCATGCGAACACTTGGCGCGTCCCACGTGGGACGGGTGCGTACCAGTAACCAAGACGCCTTTATTTGCGGTGAACTCACCGAAAATGCCGCTTTTGCGGTGGTGTGTGACGGTATGGGCGGTGGCAACGGCGGTAACATTGCCAGCAGCATTGCGGTTCGGATGGTAGCTGACCGATTGGTAGACGGATATCGGGATGCCATGGACGAAAAGGCGGTGCAAACCCTGTTTGAAACAGCCGTGGACGAGGCCAATGCCGCGGTTTTCGAGGTGGCAATGGACAACACGGATCTGCGTGGAATGGGAACTACTTTGGTGGCAGCGGTTGTTACTGAGCAACGTGTAACGGTCGCCTATGTGGGAGATAGCCGTGCGTATATTCTCACGCATGACACCATCGAACAGGTCAGTAAAGACCATTCGGTCGTACAAGAAATGGTGGAGCAAGGAAAGATCACACCCGAACAAGCGCGTACGCATCCGAAAAAACATTTTCTCACCCGCGCCATCGGCGTGGAGCACGAAACACGGTGTGAATGTGTGAGTGCGCCTTTCCCGGAGAACGGCACGGTGCTACTGTGTACCGATGGGTTGACCAATATGGTGGAAACGGATACGATTCAATCCCTTGTTCGTACGTTCCCGTTTGAAGAGATTCCCAATAAACTCATCAATACAGCCAATCTTGCAGGTGGCAGCGATAATATTACCGTCGTTGTTGCCGGAAGCGAAAAGATGTAGGAGGTAAGGATATGGATAAGTATATCGGCAAACGTCTGGACGGACGTTATGAAATTCGTGAGATCATCGGTGTGGGAGGTATGGCCTATGTGTATAAAGCCTACGATAACATCGATAACCGTATTGTCGCGGTGAAAATTCTCAAAGAGGAATACTTGGCCAACGAGGAATTTACCCGTCGTTTTAAGAACGAATCGAAAGCCATTGCCATTCTTTCGCATCCCAACATCGTCAAGGTGTACGATGTAAGTTTCGGCGAAAAAATGCAATACATTGTGATGGAATGTGTTGACGGCATCACGTTGAAAGAATACATCGACCAACAAAAGGAATTCAAATGGAAAGAAGCGGTGCACTTCACGGTGCAGATCTTGCGTGCTTTGCAACACGCACACGACAAGGGCATTGTACACCGCGATATCAAACCCCAAAACATTATGTTGTTGCCCGATGGCACCATTAAAGTGGCCGATTTCGGTATCGCGCGTTTCTCCCGTCAAGATATCCGCACCACCCGTTCTACCGAAAAAGCCATTGGTTCGGTGCATTATATCAGCCCCGAACAGGCACGCGGCGATATCACCGACGAGAAAGCCGATATTTATTCGGTGGGTGTTATGCTGTACGAAATGCTGACGGGCAAACTGCCTTTTGAGGCAGAGAGCGCCGTGTCGGTCGCCATTATGCAACTGCAATCGGAGGCCAAACCCCCGCGTGAGATTGACCCGAATATCCCCGAAGGTTTGGAGGATATCACGGTGAAAGCGATGCAGAAAGACCCCTCCAAACGCTATCAGTCTGCTGCCGAGATGCTCAACGATATTGATGAGTTTAAGAAAAACCCCAGTATTCATTTCGAATACAAGTATTTTGTGGACGAAAGCCCCACACGCTATATGGAAACGATTACCCGCGTGAAAGGGGATGCATCTGACGAATCTCGTTCCACTGTCAAAAAGACGGTAAAAGCTGAGAAAAAACCGTTCCCCGTGATTCCCGTTTTGTGCGCGGTTGCCGGAGCGTTCTTGCTGGTAGCGCTCATTTTTGTGGGTACTATCTTTGTTCCCAAATTGTTCCCCGGTTCTACCGTCGGCTCCGAGATTATTGTTCCCAACTTCGTCGGTATGACCTTAGAAGAGGTGAACAGCAATGCGGAATGGAAAGAAGCCTTTCATTTCAAGGATCCCGTTTTGCAAGAATACAGCGATCAACCGGTCGGCACCATCATCAAACAAGATTTGAAAGAGGGCACACCGGTTAAAAAAGGCGCCAAAACGATCACGCTGACGGTCAGTCGCGGCCCCAATATGGTGCGCGTCCCCGACGTGGTGGGACAACACCGTGACCAAGCGGAAGCAGCACTCAAAAACGCCGGGTTCGAAGTGAAATATATGCCGGAAGCCAGCGGTGAAGTGCAAAAAGATTTTGTCATTTCCCTGTCACCGGTGGAATACCCCAATGAACTGGTGTACGGTTCTGCCATTACGATGGTTGTCAGCAGTGGTGCGGCCGCTCCTGACCCGATTGAGGTTCCCGAGGTGCTCAACTTGTCACTTGAACAAGCCAAGGCTCTCCTCATCGGCAAAGGTTTTGTGGTGGGCGATGCGGAGATCGTGTATGTGAACAACACGGGCGCTCCCAAAGATACGGTTGTGAAACAAAGTGTAAGCGGTACGGCATTGCCCGGCACCAGCATCACCCTGGAAGTCAGTACCGGTTATAAAGATGTGGAATTGCAGATCCCGCTTCCGGACAGCGATCTTTCCGTGGACTTGAAAGTATACGTCGGCGGTGTGTTAAAAGAGGATAAGACCGGCGTGTTGCCCAATGTTCTCGGTGTATGGAAAATCACGTTGTCGGAAGCACAAGACAGCTATAACGTGCGTGTGGATATTGCCATTCACGCAAGCGGCAACTACGAAAAGTATGCCGAATATCAAGTGAACGGCGTGGAAGGTAAGGCGGTGGAGCAATACCGCAACGATACCGTTTTGGACAAATATAGGGTGACCACTACAATTCCTACTACCACTACCACTACCGTTGCAACGACACAAGCGATGGCAACAACAGCCGCCTCGTCTACGACGACGGAGGCT
>JAZULW010000140.1:0-3005 GCA_045603285.1 Acutalibacteraceae bacterium
CTCGCGCTACGGCGCGAGGGGTTGCTTTTATTCGTCGGTTATCGTGAACAATTCGTTAGGGGTACAATTCAAAAGCAAACACATTGCCTCGATGTTTTCGTAGCGAATGGACTTGGTTTGATTGTTTATCATTTTACTGAAATTTTGATAACTCATTCCCAATTGTTTGTACAACCAATATTTGGTTTTCCCTTGCTCTTTCAGCAAGGTTAAGGCATTTAATGTTATCATAAGATATCTCCCCATCACATATATTATGATTGGATAATACCTTACTTCTATTCTTTACATATAGATTATCTCGTTATATAATGAAATAGTCTATAAATGGAGGTGGAGCGTATGATTATTGACAATAACGGAATGTGGTTGTTGCCGGAAAGCAGCGGAGAGGCTTGCCCGTCGAAAGGGGAGTACTGCCGAGAGTGTGAATATACGCACTGTTGTGCCAAAGAGCACAATCTTGTCGAATGTTTGGTATGCGAAAGGGAGGAGTGCCCGCACGCGCTCCACAAAATCGACCATTTGCGATGATCTTTTTGCAAAGAATAAAAAATTCCCGTTCTTCCAGAACGGGAATTTTTTGGTGGACGTTAACGGACTTGAACCGCTGACCCTTCGCACGTCAAGCGAATGCTCTACCAGCTGAGCTAAACGTCCATACTCTTTTTCGGAACGAATGTCATTATACCGAAAAAGAAAAGCAATGTCAAGAGTTTTTTTGTTATTTTCCGATACGGCGCACGAGATAGGGAATGGCGGTTTCGAAATTTACGCCGTACAGGTTGTGGTTGGGTTCTGCCTCGGTGATGCGGATGCATTCCACCGTGTAATCGGCCGCGACTTTGAGCGCCTCTTCCAGCGAAAAACCATTCATCAACGCGCCGACGCAGGTGCTGGCAAACACGTCGCCCGTGCCGTGGTAACTGGCGTTGATGCGGTCGTGGAAATACGAGGAGAAGGTGTCGGTCTCGGCATCATAGG
The DNA here is from genome assembly GCA_045603285.1 of Acutalibacteraceae bacterium. Taxonomy (GTDB): domain Bacteria; phylum Bacillota; class Clostridia; order Oscillospirales; family Acutalibacteraceae; genus RGIG3009. Next base: position 985 of record JAZULW010000140.1, read on the forward strand.
TCATCACACCGAGTTTGTTCGGCACATACGAAACGCCCGTGAGCACCACTTTTTTGGCACCGAGTGCCGCCAATTTGCGCAATACGTCTTTGGCATACGCTTCGTCGTAACTTTCGCGGTAAGGGATACCAAGCATAAAAGCAGCCTCGGTCATATTGGGGACGATCACGTCGGCCTTGCCGCACAGTTTGGCCATTTCAAGCGCAAATTCGGGGGTGAACCCGTGATACAGTTTGCCGTTGTCGGCCATCACGGGGTCGATAAACACGAGCGTATCATCCTTTTTAAACGTGTCAAAAAACTCGGACATCAAGCGCAATTGTTCAAACGAGCCGAGATATCCGGTGTAGATGGCATCAAAATGGAACTGTTCTTGTTGCCAATGCGCGGAAATGGGGGTGATATCGTCGGTCAAATCACGAAACGTAAATCCTTGAAACATCGTGTGGGTGGACAACACGGCGGTGGGGACCACGGCGGCTTCCACACCCATAGCGGAAATAATGGGCAAGGCCACGGTAAGCGAACATTTGCCGACACACGAAATGTCTTGAATGGTGACGATACGTTTCATAAAAAGCACTCCTTGATACAAACTGCCCTCATTTTACCTCTGTTTTTCACCATCTGTCAAGATGTTCGTAGAAAACATTTGTAAAATTCTTGTCAAAATATGAACAATTGTGTATAATAACAGGAAAGGAGCGATGACGGTGGACGGTCTGCGATATGAAAATAAATACTTTATCAGTCGTGCCGCCTACGCACAACTGAAAACGCGCCTCGCCGCAGGCCTGGAAACCGACCGCCACGCGCTGGATGGCGACGGGCGCTACCACATCCGCAGTTTGTATTTTGACGATGTTCACCAAAGCGGTTTATACGACAAAGTAGACGGCGTGGAAAAACGCGAAAAATTTCGCATCCGCTTGTACAACGGGGACGACTCGTTCATTCGGTTGGAGGCCAAACAGAAACTCGGTCAAATGACGCGCAAACTGTCCGCCCCCCTCACACGCGAGCAAACCGAACGCATTTTGCAAGGGGACACTTGGTGGATGCTTCACAGTGAACATCCACTCATCCGCAATTTTTATTTGAAATGGCGCACAAAACTGCTTCGTCCCGCCGTGATCGTGGACTACGTGCGCGAGCCATATGTGTTTGAGGATGTGCGCATCACGTTTGATATGGACTTAAAAAGCGGCGTTTACGGGTACGACTTGTTTGACCAAGATCTGTTCACGGTGGCCGTAATGCCGTGCGACCGGATGATTTTAGAAGTGAAATACGATGAGCAGTTGCCGTATGCCGTAAAAAAATTGCTGGGTACGGTTCCTGTTGAAAGAAGCGCGGTTTCCAAATACGAATGGTGCCGCCGATAAAGGAGTGGTGACAATGTCATTTATGGATATCATCAAAAACAGTGTGATCGAACAGTTTAACACCGGCGTGTCGATGGAACAGATGCTCGTTTCCTTGCTTGCCGCCTTTGCCATGTGCTTGTTTATTTTGTTCATCTACCGCAACACCTTCCGTGGGGTGCTGTTTTCCAAAAGTTTTGCCTTTTCGCTGGTGCTTATCGGGATGATCACAGCGGTCATCATCCGCACCATCAGTTCCAATTTGGCGCTTTTGCTCGGTATGGTGGGTGCGTTGTCCATCGTGCGATTCCGTACCGCGGTGAAAGACCCGGTGGACACCATTTTTCTGTTTTGGGCGATCGCCACGGGTATTATGGCGGGTGCGGGGCTGTATCTCCCCGGCCTCATCGCGTGTGTAACGGTAGGTGTGTTGTACTATGTGGTGTGCCTGTTCTCGCGCAAAGATAAACATCCCTATTTGTTGATCGTACGATACGATCCCGCGCACGACGACGGGGTGAAACAAGCGTTGCACACACTCCCCAAGCATCGTGTAAAATCACGCACCATCACGCGAAACGGTGCCGAACTGACGGTGGAACTTTCCTTGAAAACCGATGAAATGGCCGTGGTGGATACCTTCCTTTCCGCCGATGG
>JAZULW010000141.1:0-3818 GCA_045603285.1 Acutalibacteraceae bacterium
GCGCCTTGGCCGCCGCCGCACCGAGGATGGCCAAATTGTTCGCCTCGGTCCCGCCCGACGTAAACACCACGCGGTCGGGCGATGCACCGATCAGTGCCGCCACCCGTTCACGGGCGAGGGTAAGTTCTTTTTCTGCTTCGATCCCGAAACGGTGCAAAGAAGAGGGGTTGCCGAACGTCGCCGTCATCACCTGTACCATGCGTGCCACCGCCGCTTCGCATACCGCCGTGGTGGCGCTGTTATCCAAATAGGCCATTGTCCGCCCTCCTCTCAACAATAATCCATTGTCCATTATACTTTATTATAGCAAAAAAATCAATCACCAAAAAATGCCCGCCGCAAGGTCACACTTGCGACGGGCCGTGCATATAGTGTTAGTACAGTCGTTCCAAATGGGGGAATATCGCCCCGTTTTCGATGTCGATGAGCGCATACCGCCCGCCGTCACGCACCGAACCGGGGTTTACCAACACGAGGTTCTCCACCCGTTCAATACACGGGGTATGGGTATGGCCGAACAACGCCACGTCTGCCTGTCGGCTTTGCGCCGCCAGCGAAAGGCGCAACAAAGTATGTTTCACGGAATAGGTGTGCCCGTGCACGGCAAAAAACCGCTTGCCGCCCACCATTATCTCGCGTTCGGCGGGTGCTTCACACGAAAACCCGTCGCAATTCCCCGCCACCGAATAAACGGAAAATTCGTCTTGCAAAGCAAGAACGTCCGCATACCCATCACCGAGATGAAACACCGCGTTTGCCTCGCGATGCCGTTCCAGTATGCGGTGCAGGGTACGGCGATCGCCGTGACTGTCCGATACCGCTAACACACGTATCATGGTTTCACCAACTTTACAAGGAGGGTTTTTTATGAGCGCACCCACGCCCGACCAATTGCAAGCGTTACTCTCGTTTGCCGCAGCCAAACTCGGTACCACGCCCGCGCAGCTGCAGCAAACCGTGCAAAATGCCAATCTCGGCGACTTGGTCAGCGACCAAAAACAACTGGAGCAACTGCTGTCATCTCCCAAAGCAAAAGCCTTGATTGAGGAATGGTTGAAATGATATGGAACACGATCTGGGACAAAAATTAAACGACCTGCTCAACTCTCCCGAAGGGCTTTCCAAAATCAGTGAAATGATGAAAGCACTCGGCGCCGCCTCGGAACAACCGCCCGAAACACCGTCGCCACCGTCGGGTTTGCCGGACCTTTCTCGCGTGATGCCGCTTCTCTCTTCTATGGGAAAAGACAACGAGCACACCGCCCTGTTAAAAGCGTTGCGCCCGTACCTGCACGGCGAACGTGAAAAGCGGTTGGACGATTCGGTCAAACTGTTGCAACTGTTACAACTGTTGCCGTTATTACAGCAAGGGGGTCTGTTTTGATGAATACCGCGCCCGATGTGTTGCACTTGCAACAACAAGCCGCCGCGCGTGTGCGCGAAATGGAAGAACGCACACGCCGTTTGGTACAGGAACATCCCGTTAACGTCTACCACGGTGTTACGGTGGCCCCGTTTTTAGACCGATGCGAGCGCGAAAAACCAACACCGCCCCCGTGCGAGGCCCCTACACTCCCTCACTTGCCAACGGATAGCGATCGCGAGCGCTATTTGCTGTTGTTGCTCGCCGCGATGCTTTCGCAAAACAACGCACCGATCGAATTGTTGCTCGCGCTTTTATACATCGCACTTTAGTCGGTAAATTCCGCCGCATTGTCACGAATATACGCTACACACAGCGAAAGAGGTTGCTCGCTTTGGAGAGCATCGCGCATACGCGCGGTCAACTCCCCCCACGGAGCGAGTCCTTTTTCGCCGTTTTTTTGTTGTTCCCACCGCGTGCAGGCATCCTCCCACGCGGCGGCGCAATCGGTGGCGCCTACCATCGCAAACCCCTCGGCGATCCACGGGGAAAACCGACGGTACGGACTGCGAAAATACGCCGCCAAATCGCGGTGTGCCAGTTCATTGCAGACAAGCCAAATGCCGTACACCCCGCGCCGACCGGGGGATAAAAACGGCAACAACACACGCAAATCGGTCTTTTCTCGTTCTTGCTTGGCCACCACGTTGGCCGCCACCGCGCGCGTGAGTTCTTCGTCGGGCAAAGCGGCCAGGGTTTCTTCGGTCAACACGGCGTAGGTTTCCACCGCGCCGCCGTGCGCCTTCTTGTCGCGCTTTTCCAGCCACCACAAGTACGCACCAACCGCCACCGCCAGCGCGATCAACACCCACGTGCCTTTGTCAAATCCTGCAAACATCGAAAGCGTCATACCGCATCCTCCGTCAAGCCCTTGTAAATGTCGCCTTTTTTGAGCCCCGTTTCGGCAGCGACCGCTTTTGCTGCCATCGAAGCGGACAAGCCTTCCGCTTGCATACGCTCGCGCGCCATATTCACCGCCTCTTCCGGTGACAGCAGCCGCTCTTCCGTTTTCGGCGCCCCGTCTACGATCAGCACGAATTCGCCGCGCGGCGGTGTTTCGCGGTAACGCTCCACCGCTTGCGAAAGGGTGGTGCGGATCACCTCCTCGTGTATTTTGGTGAGTTCGCGCACCAAGCAAATACGGCGGTCGCCCAGCGCCGCCAACATATCTTCCAGCGTAGCGAGCAACTTGTGCGGCGCCTCGTAAAAGATCATCGTACGCCGTTCGGTTTTGATTTCTTCCAAATGTTCTCGTCTGCTGCGGCGGCTCACACTCAAAAACCCTTCAAAGGTGAACCGTCCGCTCGGCATACCCGATACCGCAAGTGCCGTTACCACCGCACTGGGACCCGGCACCACCGTCACGGGAATCCCTTTTTCGTGGCACATGGCCACCAAGTCTTCGCCGGGGTCGGAAATGGCGGGCATCCCGGCATCGGTCACCAACACGGCGTTCTCCCCGTTTTGCAACCGCCGACAGATCATCTCCCCGCGCTCGCGCTTGTTGTGTTCGAAATAACTCACCAGCGGTTTGCGAATACCGAAGTGATTCAGCAATACAAGCGACACGCGCGTGTCCTCCGCCGCAATAAAATCGCACGCTTCCAAGGCCTTGACGGCACGTGGCGAAAAATCCGACAAATTGCCGATGGGCGTTCCCACCAACGTCAACGTTCCGCTCATTCTTTCACTCCTAAACTCGGCAACACCGCCAGCGACGGTTTGCCTCCTTTTATCGCCTCACATAAAAACAAAAAGGGTTCTTTTTCAGGGCGATCGTGCACCCATTGCAACCGCTTGGGTTCCAGCCCGTGTTCACGCAGGGTCACCATCACGTCCACCAACCGTTCGGGGCGGTGGCACAACACAAAGCGCCCCTTGTTTTTCAGCAACCGCGCGGCGGCCGCCGTCACCTCGCGCAACGTATCCCCGTTTTCGTGCCGTGCGAGTCGCCGTGCCGCGGCGGGGCTTTCTTTGCCGCCGCCTTTTGCAAAATACGGCGGATTGCACACCACGCGGTCGTACGTGCTCGCCGGCAAATCCAAATCGCACCACGATTGCTCGTGCACCATAATGCGCTCTTGAAGCCCGTTTTCTCTCACCGACCGCCGCATAAGTTCGACCGCATACGGTTCGCATTCCACTGCGTCCACCACGGGGCCGCCCTCTTTGGTTTGAAACAACAACGGCAAAATACCGCACCCCGTTCCCAGGTCGCATACGCGCTCACACGATTTGGGCGCAGCAAAATGGCTAAGCAACACCGCATCGATGCCGAACGTGCAGTGGGTATCCACCCATATATAAAAGCCGTTTGGCAAGTGTTCTTTGTTCATCAAATCCTCCAAAAAAAGAACGATGACAAGGGGTCATCCTGCATTTTGGGTGCGGTCAT
>JAZULW010000142.1:0-9837 GCA_045603285.1 Acutalibacteraceae bacterium
CGTTTATCGTTCTCGGGCTTTTCTTATCCGTCAACCCGCACTACCGTGGCGGTATTATCGGCGATGGTGAAATGGATATCTCGATCGGCAAAGCGCATATGGTATACCCGCTCGGGGTCGTCTTGATAAGACGGGCGGGGGTCTTCCGCCAAACACGCCGCAAGGACGGCGCGCTTGTTTTCGGGAATACGCGACATCCATTCGTCAGGAATCATCACGTTCAGTTGCCGCACCACCGCCGAATCGGCGAAACCGCCGATGGCTTCGGGGTGACAGTCGGCATACGGCAAATAGGGTTTTACATCGTAAATGGGGGTATTATCCAGCAAGTCTGCACCGCCGACAAGCAACACATCCCCTTCGTTCTCGGTATGCTCTATCCCCAAAAACCGCACGCAGGACAATCCAATGGGGTTGGGGCGGAACGGCGAACGCGTGGCAAACACACCCACACGCTCGTTCCCGCCGAGGCGCGGCGGGCGAACGGTGGCCGACCACGTGTCGCGGTGGGCTTCGGAAAAATCGAAGATGAGCCATAGATGGGAAAAACCGTCAATACCGCGCAGGGAATCGGGGTGGCGGTACTCGGGCTCAAACACCACACGCCCCACCAGATCCGGCACACGGCCGCTTTGCCGTGGAATACCGAATTTTTCGTTAAAATCGGTGCGAATATAGGCGATGGGTTTCATCGAAACTCCCCTTTACACTTGTTCTGCCAGTTGATAAATCAGCGTTTCGGTTTTGTCCCAACCGAGGCACGGGTCGGTGATGGATTGTCCGAACACGTGTCCGCCGGCCGACTGCGCGCCGTCTTCCAAATAACTTTCAATCATCAATCCTTTTACCAAGCGGCGAATCTCGCCGTTTTGACGGCGGCTTTGCATAATTTCACGCGCAATGCGCGGGTGCTCACCATATTTTTTCCCGGAATTGGCGAGGTTGGTATCCACAATTACGGACGGGTTGAGCAAGTGCGACTGTCCATACATGTCATTCAATTTGAGCAAATCTTCGTAGTGATAATTGGACACGCATTTCCCCGCAAAATCCAGATAACCGCGCAAAATGGCGTGCGCATACGGGTTGCCCATGCTTTGCACTTCCCAACCGCGGTAAATGAACATATGGCTGCTTTGGGCGGCTTTGATGGAATTCATCATCACCGCCATATCCCCGCCGGTGGGGTTTTTCATTCCCACAGGGATATCCAACCCACTCGCCGTCAACCGGTGTTGTTGATTTTCCACCGAACGCGCCCCTATCGCGGCGTAGGCAAGCAAATCCGACAAATACCGATGGTTTTCGGGATAGAGCATCTCATCCGCACACGTAAACCCATAGTCACGCAACGCGCTCATATGCAATTCGCGAATAGCCAAAATACCTTTCAGCATATCGGGCGCGTTTTCAGGGTCGGGTTGATGCAACATACCCTTATACCCTTCACCCGTTGTACGCGGTTTATTGGTGTAGATACGCGGAATAAGAAGAATCTTATCGTTTACTTGTTCCTGCACACGCGCCAAGTGAGCGATATATTCCAACACAGGGTCGCGGTGATCGGCGGAGCAAGGCCCGATGATCAGCAAAAATTTGTCTGAACGGCCATCAAATACGGCTTTTATCTCCTCGTCCCGCGCGGCTTTCACAGCGGCCATTGCTTCGGTGACGGGGAATTCTTCTTTCACGTCTTTCGGGATGGGAAGTTTGCGGTAGAATTGCATATTCATAGAGTTTCACACTTTCTTATTAAACTGACGGCGGCGTGCGGTGGACAGGCGCATCATTTCACGCATCGTCTCGCGGTCTCCGTTTTTGATGGTGTCGTATAGTCGGTCAAAAGTGGCACGGTAGGTGTCCATCTCGCCGAGAAGTGCCTCGCGATTGGATAAAAACAATTCGCTCCACATTTCATCGTTGATGTTCGCAATGCGTGTGAGGTCTCGGAAGGAGTCACCCGTATACTGCACCAAATCGGGGTCGTCGTTTGCACACATCAACGACACGGCAATGCAGTGCGCCAACTGCGACAAAAAGGCAATCATCGCATCGTGTTTTTCGGGAGTGAGCACGGAAATTTTGGAAAAGCCGAGCAGGGAACCGAATTCGCGGCACCACGCAATGGCTTCGGGGGTGTTTTTCTCGGTGGGAACCACAATGTAGTTGGCACCGCGAAAAATCCCATCGTCACTGTGTTGCACACCGCTGGTTTCGCGGCCTGCCATTGGGTGAGCCGAAATAAACTCCACGCCTTCCGGGAGCAACGACTGCACCTCGTACACGACACACCCTTTCACACCTGTTACGTCGGTAACCGGAACACCCGCGCGAAGCAAGTGCCCATATTCGCGTATCCACTCCACAAACACGTGGGGGTACAGCGCAAACACCACCGCATCCGCTTCGTGAATGAGGGTTTCGTCTACTTCTGTGGAACCTTTGTCAATCAAACCGTGTGCCAGCGCATAGTCGATGGATTCTTGCTCCCGCGTGATGGCGGAAACGTGATATCCTTGTTTTGCAAGAGCCATTGCATAACTGCCGCCGAGCAAACCCAAGCCGACAATTAAAACACGGCCTCCTTTAGGTAATGTCATATGTGGTAATTCCTATCTGTAAAGATTGTAGTTGTTCAAAAAAATTGGGGTAACTTTTTTGAACGGCTTCAGCGCTTTCGATGGTGCCGCCCGTGAGGGTAGCCAATACTGCAAGCGCCATCACGATGCGGTGGTCGTTGTGACCGGAAAGCGGCACAGACGGGCGTGTGAGCCTCCCTTTGTGCACGGTAACGGCATTGTCCTCCACCGTAACAGCAATGCCAAATTTTGGGAGCTCCTGTGCCATGGCAGATGCGCGGTCACTTTCTTTGATGCGCAGCCGTGCCGTTCCCGTAAAGGTAGCTCCGCCGAGTGCGGCGGCCATTGCGAATGCAATGGGGGCCAAATCGGGGCAATCGGTAAGATCAAACCTTTTTTCACCGCGTGCAAGTCCGTCGAAAATAGCGGTGTATACGCGGTCTCCTTGTAACGTATGGGTATTTAAGCCATCCACCTGCACCCCGCCGCCAAGCAAGTTAAACGCTTCCAAAAACGCCGCATTGGAACAATCGCCCTCCACGCGGTAACGTTGCGCCGTATACGACTGCCCTCCACGAATGAAAAAGCGGTTTCCGTCGCGCTCAACGTTCACACCGAACATTGACAAGCAGTGCAATGTGAGGTCAATATACGAAGCGCTTTCAAAAGGTTCGGTAACCGCAAGTGTACTGTTGCCCGAAAGAAGAGGAAGTACAAACAAAAGCCCCGTGATAAATTGACTGGAAATGTTTCCGGGAACCGTGTAATCACCGCTTGTAAGACGGCCACACACCGTGACACGGTCGTGTTCTTTGTCAAAACGAATATGTTGGGCACGGGCAATATCTTCATATACCGTGAGGGGGCGCTCGAACAACCGCGCACTGCCCGTAAGGGTGATCGGCACACCCGCCGCCATACAAAACGGCAAGAAAAATCGCAATGTACTGCCGCTTTCGTTGCAAGGCAACAAGGCGTGTTCGGGTACTTTGGACAGTGACAGGCCGCCGATACGGACAGCCGCACCGGTTGTGTTCACCGTAGCACCAAGTGCCGCAAGACAAGCAAGCGTCGCTTCAATATCGTTGGAAAAGGCCACATTTTCAATGACCGTGTTTTCACATAAGGCACCGCAAATCAACGCGCGATGCGCCATACTTTTGGACGGTGGCGCGGTTACACGGCCGCCTGCCTTTGACGGCAGTATGGTAACGGTCATACGTTCGCCTCCGTAATCAGCAAATCCATTGCCTCTGTATAGCCGTCAAATCCGTGCCCCGCAATGGTGGCCAAGCAATACGGACGGATATAACTGATCCTACGAAATTCTTCGCGCTTAGACACATCGGAAATGTGCACTTCCACCGTGGGGATCCCTACCGCTTTTAAGGCGTCCAGCAATGCGACACTGGTGTGCGTATACGCGGCAGGGTTGATCACAATGCCATCCACACGCCCATAGGCGCTTTGAATTTTATCCACCAGGGCACCTTCGTGATTGGATTGGTACAGTTCCACCTCTACTCCACGCAAAGCGGCGTGGGTGCGAATGCTTGTACACAAATCCTCATACGTTTGGTTTCCGTATACCGCCGGTTCACGGATACCGAGCATATTCAAATTGGGGCCGTTAATTACCAAGAGTTTCACGGATGAACTCCTCCTCTATGCACGTTGCCGCCGCATCGGGTGTGGCGGTTGCGGTAATGTGACAATCACAACAGGCGCGGTAAATACCGTAACGTTCGCGGTAGCGTTGCTTCAACGCGGTGCGGTCGCGCGACAGCGGTCTGTCGGCAGTTGCCGCCAACTGTTCAAGCGGGCGGTCAAGAAAATACACACGTCCGTTTTCTTTCAAAAGAGAGACATTGTCCTTTCGCAATACGGCACCGCCGCCCGTGGCAATCACCGCGCCTTGGCGTGCAGCAACCGCACGAACAACCTCGGCTTCCACTTCACGAAACCCTTGTTCTCCTATTGCATCAAACAACTCGGGAATGGCACAGCTCTCACGCTTGACGATCTCCTCGTCGGTGTCAACAAAGGCAAATCCCAGCCGTTTTGCCAACCGTTTGCCAACAGTGGTTTTGCCGCAACCCGGCATTCCCACCAGTACCACGTTTTGTTTTTCACGCAACAAATGAGCGTACTGTTCGTCTATCCTTTCAGGATCGACCGATTGCCCCGTAAAAATTTCAGCGGCCAACACGGCTTGTGCCACAAGCATATACAAACCTCCCGCCGCCGCGATACCCCGTTCACGGGCATCGCATACCAACTTGGAACGCAAGGGGTTATACACCACGTCTACCACACCCTGTAAACGGGGAAACGCACCGATATCCACGGCACTTTCGCCGATATGGGGATACATTCCGCACGGGGTGGTGTTGATAATGATATGCGTATCGGCACAAGCAGCGGCTTGTTCATACGTGATGCACCCGTCTTCGCCGGTGCGTGACACACGGTGCACACGGGCGCACCGTTCAGCGTGAGCCACCGCCAACGCTGTTTTAGAGGTGCCACCGCTTCCCAAAATGAGCACGTTTTTGTCGGCAAGAGTAATATTCGCTTTTTTAAGCAAAGCGACCATCCCGCCGAAATCGGTGTTATCCCCATACAATTTGCCACCGCGGTTCACCACGGTGTTGACCGCACCGATGTGGCGCGCCACGTCGCTTATCTCGTCCAAATACGGTATGACCGCTTGTTTGTACGGGATGGTCACGTTGATGGCACAAAAATCACGTGCGGTCATAAACGCGTGCAGATCATCAGGCGGGATTTCCGTCAATTCGTAATCGTAATCGAACAACTTGGTGTGAATGTATTGGGAAAAGCTGTGCCCCAATCGTTCCCCGATCAATCCGTATTTCATACCGTTCCCAACCAATCCGTACCAAAACGGCCGGCAAGCATATCCGCAAGCACCAATGCCGTCATACATTCTGACACCACGCGTGCGCGGTGAACAATACACGGGTCGTGTCGGCCTTTGGCAAGCAACACCGCCTCTTCCCCCGTTCGCATATCGATGGTGTTTTGTTCACGTCCGATGGTCGGTGTGGGGCGAATGGCCAAACGGAACACCACGGGCATCCCGTTGGTGATGCCACCGTTAATACCGCCACTGTGGTTGGTAGTGGTACACACCCTATTGTCGTTCGTATAAAAGGGATCGTTCGCCGCAGAGCCTTTTTGTTCGGCAAGGGCAAAGCCGTCGCCAAATTCCACTCCTTTTACGGCAGGGATGGCAAACATGGCGTGAGAAAGCATACTCTCCACCGTGTCAAACCACGGTTCTCCCACTCCCGTGGGAAGGCCGACCACCACCGTTTCCAGCACGCCGCCCACGCTATCTCCTTCTGCTTTGGCGGCGCGAATGGCGGCTTTCATTTGTTCGGCGGCCGCCTCGTCCAACACGCCAAAATCGCGCTCGAACAACGTATCGATATCCGCTGTAAGATCGGCAAACCCACGGTCAGACACACCGCCGCACTTGGCAATGTGAGCCGCAATACGAATTCCTTTTTTCTCAAGCGCCGGTATCACCAGCGCGCCCGCCGCCACCAACGCAGCGGTGATGCGCCCACTAAAGTGACCGCCGCCACGCGGGTCTTCGAAGCCGTGATATTTGCAATAGGCGGTATAATCCGCATGGGAAGGACGCGCCAAAAAACGGGTGTCGGCATAATCCGCCGAACGCGTATCCGTATTGGGAATGCGAATACAAATGGGCGTACCCGTCGTTTTCCCCTGAAAGACACCGCTTTCAATGGTAAAGGCATCCGTTTCGCGCCGTGCAGTAGAAATAGCCCCCACGGGGCGGCGGCGCGCTAACAATTTTTCGATAAAGGCGGTGTCCACAGGAATGCCGGGAGCAAGACCGTCCACAACGGCGCCAATGGCGGGCCCGTGGCTTTCGCCGTACAGCGTGACGGCAACGTGGTTGCCGAAGGTATTCTTCATCGTGTAAGCACCTGCCTTATCTGTTGTGTAAACTCCGCAAAAGGAAACGTTTTCATCTCAAACGTACCAACGGAGGGAACCATCACCACCGTGATGGTATCCCCTGCCGTTTTTTTGTCGTGACGGCAAGCATCAAGCAAGCTCTCTATCGATGCATCAAACACGGTGGGAAGCGCCAATTTGTTCAGCACGGGAATCAAGCGCCCGCGTACCTCGGCAGAACACATCGGCAACATACCCAGCGCCACACATTCGCCGTGATAATACGTTTGCATATCGTACACACTTTCAATCGCGTGCGCCAACGTATGCCCGAAATTGAGCACCTTCCGCAGTCCGCCTTCGTGTTCGTCCTGCTCTACCACCACGCGTTTGATACGCAGAGCGCGTTCAATAATCGTATCCAGTACCGCTTCGGCAAACGGGTCTTGCGTTTCAAACAGTGAAAACAAGTCCGCGTCGTGCGTGAGGGACATTTTTACCGCCTCGGCAAGGCCGTTGGACAATTGCCGTTTGGGGAGAGTGCGGAGAGTATCGGGGTCAATTAACACGCGGCGAGGCGGATAAAAGGCTCCCACCAAATTTTTAAGACCCATAAAGTCCACCGCCGTTTTGCCGCCGATGGAAGAATCCACTTGCGATAACACCGTGGTAGGAATGTTGTAAAAATCAATACCGCGCAGATAGGCCGAGGCGGCAAAGCCTGCCAAGTCACCCACCACACCGCCGCCGACGGCAACAATGCAGTCGGTACGGGTAAAACCGTTATCCACCAACGTTTTCAAAACGCGTTGCCACGTATCCAACTGTTTGGAATGTTCGCCTTGCGGCACGGTGAGGACGACGGGGTGTTTACACGCGGCGGCCACCTGCTCGGCATAGGCGGCGGGAACACCGTCATCCGTCACGATCAAGACACGGCGGTCAAGGTTGAGCCATTCGCCCACGCGGGAAAGCGCACCGCGTTCTAATACAATATCGTATGTACCTTGCGACGTTTTTACTGAAACGGTCATCCGATACACCTCCGTTAAATACGAATCTCTTTTTCAAAACTGCCCAGCACCTTAACCGTGTTGCAGCATTTTTTCAGTTCAACGAGCATTTGTTTGCCCTCTTCACTGTGAAGATTCCCTTCGCCCTCGGCATAAAAGTAGTAATCCCAAATCAGCTCTTTCGTGGGACGGCTTTTCAATGCCCGCAGGTTAAATCCGTGTTCCCCAACCACCGATACCGCTCGACCGAGTGAACCGGCGGCATTTTTTACGGTGAACAACATAATAAAGTGTTGGTCTTTCGGATTTTTTGCTTTCTCAGCACGGGAAAATACCGCAAAACGAGTGGTGTTGTTATGGCTTTCGTTAATATGACTTTCCAATTTTACCAAGCCAAATTTACGCGCCGCTTCTTCACTGCCGATGGCGGCAATATCCGTGCGACCCCATTGGGCCACCTTGCGTGCCGCCACGGCGGTATTCACTTCTTCGATCGATTCAAATCCGTGTTCGCGGATATACGGAGCACATTGACCAAGGGCTTGCGGATGGCTGATCACTTGGCGGATATCGCCAATCGAAGCACCGCTTACGCCGAGCAAATTTTGCACAATTTCAATTTCATACACACCGCTGACAAACAAGGAGCCGAAAAACGCCAAGTCCAACACTTGCCCCACGTCTCCGTTGTTGCTGTTTTCAATGGGAAGCAGCGCACAATCACACTCACCATTCACGACCGCATCGTATGCCGCTTTAAAGTCGGCACATGCCACACAAGAGGCGTCGGGGAAAATACGCTCAGCGGCAATGTTGGCAAACGCACCTTCCACGCCGCTATACGCTACGCGCATACCATCGAGCAAACGATGTTGCAGTTTCTTGGACAACGCCACGGTATTCTGCAAAAAATTCACGTAGTAGGAACGGTAATCCTCATCGGTGATAAGCGCCGTGTTTCGTTTGATAAGTTCTTCTTCACGTGCCAAGTCATCTACGGGCAAACCGCATTGTTTTTTGTAAGCGGCAACGAGCCGCGCAGCATCCATCCGTTTTTCAAACAACCGCGCCATTTCCACGTCGGTCTCGTTGATGATCTGTCGGGCTTTTTGCAAGTCGTTCATGGTCTTTCCTCCATAAAAAAATCCGCATCCCCTCTTGCCCTTTCAGGCATAAGCGGCTGCGGACTGTCCGTTGTCGATACGCCGGATGAACTCTTCATCCGAAAATAGCGGAAAACGGGCAGTCCTGTTTAAAATAATAAAATCGAGAAACAAACAACATCCCATTTTCCTCCTGTTTCAAATATAATACCTATAATTTATAGCAATTTGCAAAAAATGTCAAGAAAAAATTAGAATTTCTTTTTCGGAGATCTTTTTTCTCTTGCAATGTCCAACAATATGGTGTAAAATGGGTACTGCCTTTTGAAGGCTTATCATCCGCCCGTGGCGAAGCTGGATATCGCAGTGGATTCCGATTCCAAAGGCCGGGGGTTCGAATCCCTCCGGGCGGGCCAAAAAAGAGAGCGTTGACTGCAAGGTCGGCGCTCTCTTTTTCGTTTGGAGGGATTCGTACCCTGAGAGGGTGAGCGCGTTTGAAAAAAAGAGGCACGATCGTCCCCCGACGAACTCCAGTGGTTACAAATCCACCTGCTCCCAGCAAAAAGAAACGACAATTTTTGACAAGAAGATTGCCGTTTCTTTTTTTATTCTTTTCACTATTCTCTCTTCTCTAAAATTGTCGTGTCCAGATAAGAGAAAATATGCTTAAAGCCGCCCCCCTATTAAGCAAAAGGTTTTAAGCCTTTTTATGATTTGGATTTGGATATATAGATTTTAATACGGACAAAGGTATAACCGTTTTGGTTATCTCCTTTTTTCATAATTTGCGGCAATAGTTTCTTGCACTTATATAAGTGCGATAAAAACACATTCTAATCTTATAATGAAATTGTGTATGTCCTTAAACAGGCACAAAGGATGTGAGTTTTTGAATAAAGAAACCGAAAAGAAAATCGGCGAAAACATCAGAAGACTCCGCGGAAAAGCAAATTTGACACAAGAACAATTAGCGGCAAAATTCCAACTGCTTGGATGCGATATAACACGCAGTGCCATTGCAAAAATTGAGGTCGGACAAAGACATATATACCCCGACGAAATTATTTTATTACAGCAAATTTTACAGGTTAGTTTTAACGACATTTTAACTCTTTAAAAAGGGGAAAATTATGAAACAAGAAATTTTGGAAAAACTGTGGCTTCACGAAATTAAAATTTTAGATGAAA
>JAZULW010000143.1:0-17093 GCA_045603285.1 Acutalibacteraceae bacterium
GCAAAATAACGGATAATTTTAAGGAGGATAACTGTTATGCCTAAAATCAAAACGCACAGCGGCGCCAAAAAACGCTTCAAATTGACGAAGACCGGTAAAGTCGTCCGTGCACACGCGTACAAATCGCACATCCTGAACAAAAAGTCCACCAAACGCAAAAGAAACCTGCGCAAGACCACGATTGCTGATGTCACCAATGTGTATCAGGTTAAGCGCTTGATCCCGTACAAATAACCGAAAGACAGAAACGGAGGATATAAGACATGGCTCGTGTTAAAGGCGCAATGATGACGCGCAAAAGAAGAAAAAAGACCCTCAAATTGGCCAAAGGCTACTTTGGTGCTAAATCTCGTTTGTTCCGTACCGCAAAAGAAGCGGTTATGAAATCCGGCCAATATGCTTACATTGGCCGTAAGCAGCGCAAAAGAGATTTCCGCCGCTTGTGGATTACCCGTATTTCCGCGGCTGCGAAAATCAACGGTATGAACTATTCCACCTTTATGAACGGTTTGAAGAAGGCAAACATCACCCTCAACCGTAAAATGCTGGCTGAATTAGCTGTCTCGGATGCCGCCGCGTTTGCCGGCTTGGCAGAGAAAGCGAAAGCTGCTTTAAATTAAGCTGTACTTGCGCCCGCCGGCAATGCCTGCGGGCGTTTGTTCGTTGAATACAACCGAAAGTGAGGGGTGTTTGTGCTCATTACCAGCCGCGATAATTCGTGTATTCGCCACTATCGCCATTTGTTAAACGACGGCAAATTTCGTCGTGAAACAGGTCGTTTTGTGGTGGAAGGCGCGCGCCTGTGTGAAGACGCGGCACGCTCTCACATTGTTATTGAAGCAGCTTTCTATACTCAAGCAGCGCTAAGTCGGTATCCAACCCAACTGTCGGTGGTGAAAGATTCGGCACAAGTGATCTATGAGATTACGGACGCTTTGGCGGCGTATATCAGCGATACCAAAGCACCGCAAGGCCTTTTTTGCATTTGCATCATTCCGGATCAAGAACAACCCAATTTGTCGAAGGACGGCCGTTATGCGGCGTTGGAAAGGATACAGGACCCTTCCAATTTAGGGACGATGATTCGTACGGCAGAAGCTTTGGGACTGAACGGATTGCTGTTGTCGGATGGATGCTGTGACCCGTACAATCCCAAAGTTTTGCGTGGGAGTATGGGCGGTGTGTTTCGGCTCCCTGTGTATTTTTGCGGCGATTTTTGCGATACGCTTTCGCGGTTGTCAAATAACGGATTTGTAACGGTAGCTTGTGTGGTAGACGAAACCGTGGCGCCCGTACAGTCCTTGTCGATGGGGCGCGGTACTATCGTGGTTATCGGTAACGAAGGAAACGGCCTAAAACCTGAAACGGTGAGGGCTTGCTCAATATGCACCACCATTCCCATGCTTGGCCGTGCGGAATCGCTCAATGCGTCTATGGCAGCCGGTATCGTGTTTTGGGAAATGATGCGAGGAGAACACCGTGACTGAACAAGTGTTGTATTGGATGTGGCTGCAAAACGCCATTCATCAAGGAACGGCAACAACGCCGCGCGTGTTGAAACAGTTTTCCACCGTAGAAGAGATTTATCGGGCGGACAAAACGGATTATTACTACATGGGAATGCCGGACGATACGTTGGACGCCTTGTGTGATAAATCCCTTGACCATGTGGGACGTTTGGCGGAACGCGCGTTGAAGGATGGGTGGATTCTCACGCTTGACAGTCCTGACTATCCCGCACCGCTTAAGCACCTCTTTTCGCCACCGCTTGTGTTATATGGAAAAGGTCTTTTGCCCGATTTTGAACGGATGCCGTCCATCGGTATCGTCGGAACACGCAAGTGCACGGAGTACGGAATGGAGGCTGCCGGCGGTATTGCCGCGGGTTTGGCATCTGTCGGGTGTCCCGTCATCAGTGGCGGTGCGCGCGGAATTGACCGTGCCGCACACGAAGGCGCTATGTACGGTGGCGGTAGGACGGTCGCGATACAAGCGTGTGGATTGGATGTGGAATATCCTGCACCGAACCAATCTATGCGTGAGAATATTTTAGATTCGGGTGGTGCTCTTCTCAGCGAGTATCCGCCCGGGACGACTGTAACGCAATCGGTCTTTCAGGTGCGCAATCGCTTGATAAGCGGTTTGTCGTGGGGCGTTTGCGTGGTGGAGGCACCGAAACGAAGCGGCGCTTTGATGACGGCTCGATTGGCGAGAGACCAAGGCAAGGATGTGTTTGCCGTTCCCGGTCCTATCACCGCGGCAACATCGGTCGGGTGTAACAAATTGATTCGGGACGGGGCTTGTCTTGTGTCTGCTCCCTCGCATATTTTAAGCGAATATCAACTTCGTTGCGGTAATATGCTTGACGAGGAAGAGGCGGATACGGCGCAACGGATGTTTCACGCACGGCCGCGCCAACCCGTTATACTATCCGTCGTGAAAGATAATCCTTCTCCCATAAGTGGGGAGAAGTCCTATGAATTGCAACCGTTACCGAACGGGGTTTCCGATGGTTGCCGCCGTGTATACGAAGCGCTGTCGGCCGAGCCTCTTTCGGCAGAATTGATTTTTGAAAAAACAAAACTCCCGTTGGGCGAGATATTCTCGGTTTTGACGGAATTGGAGATATACGGATGTGTACGCACGCATCCGGGACAACAGTATTCGAGATAGAATTGGGTGAAATAAATGTCCAAATTGGTTATTGTGGAATCTCCGGCAAAAGCCAAGACGATACAAAAATATTTGGGTGATGGTTACCGTGTGGTAGCGTCCATGGGGCATATCCGCGATTT
This sequence comes from Acutalibacteraceae bacterium, assembly GCA_045603285.1. Lineage (GTDB taxonomy): Bacteria > Bacillota > Clostridia > Oscillospirales > Acutalibacteraceae > RGIG3009. The sequence goes on from JAZULW010000143.1 coordinate 2,796, forward strand.
GCCGAAAAGCTTGCTCGGTGTGGATATTGAACACAATTTTAAGCCCAAATATGTGGATATTGCGGGGAAATCGGCACTTATCCGTCAGTTGAAAACGATGGCGGCCGAAAGTGATGACGTGATACTCGCAACCGACCCGGACCGTGAGGGAGAAGCGATTTCGTGGCACTTGGCACAATTGTTGAAAACCGATTTGCAAGCCTGCAACCGTGTTACGTTTAACGAAATCACGAAAACGGGTGTTACGCAAGGAATGGCGCAACCACGCAAGGTGGATATGGACCTCGTGAATGCCCAGCAAGCTCGCCGTGTATTGGACCGCATTGTGGGGTATCGGTTAAGTCCGTTCTTGTGGAAAAAGGTGCGAAAAGGCCTTTCAGCGGGCCGTGTTCAGTCGGCTGCGGTCAGCATTGTGGTTGACCGCGAGGAGGAAATTCGCGCCTTTGTGAGCGAAGAATATTGGAATATCGATGCCCTCTTGGCTACCGATGCGGCATCGTTTTCGGCTCGCCTGTACGGTACGACCAAGGGGAAACTCAAAATTAAAAACAAAGAACAAGCCGATACCATTTTGGCAGCGGTGCGTTCATTGGAATTTGTGGTGGATACCGTAAAACGTGGTGTTCGTAAGGTCTCTCCGGCCCCTCCATTTATCACGTCTACCATGCAACAGGAAGCCAGTCGTAAACTGGGGTTCTCTTCCCGTCGTACAATGAAGGCGGCGCAAGAGTTGTACGAAGGTGTGGAACTCGGCGGGATGGGCGCTATGGGTTTGATTACTTATATGCGAACCGATTCGTTGCGTATCTCCGAAGATGCGCGTCGCGACGGCACGGCCTACATCCGTGAACGTTACGGCGAACGGTATTTGCCCGAAAAGCCGCGTTATTACAAAACCAAAGGAAGCGCACAGGACGCGCACGAAGCCATTCGTCCTTCCGACCCGTCACTTTCGCCCGATAAGATAAAAGAATTTTTAACATCGGACCAATATAAGCTTTACAAATTGATTTGGGAGCGCTTTATCTCCAGCTTGATGGCGAATGCCATTCACGATACTTGCCAAGTATCCGTGCGTGCGGGCGACTATGTATTTAAGGTGTCGGGGTATACCGTTCGTTTTGACGGGTATACCACGTTGTATGTAGAAGGTAAGGACGAAGACGCAGAGGGGGATAGCACCCTTCCTCCGCTTAACAATGGGGACAAATTGGTGTTGCGCGATCTCCAAGGAAGCCAACACTTTACGCAACCGCCGGCGCGTTATACCGAAGCCACGCTCATTAAAGCATTGGAAGAAAACGGCATCGGCCGTCCGTCTACCTACGCGCCCACCATTGGAACAATACTGACCCGTGAATACATTGAGCGTGATGGAAAATCTCTTAAACCCACTGCCCTTGGTGAGGTAACCACCAGTTTGATGAAAGCGCAGTTCCCTGAGGTAGTGGATACGGAATTCACCGCCAATATGGAGCGCCAGCTTGATGGCGTGGAATCGGGCGAACACGACTGGATCGGTGTTATTCGTGAATTTTATGATGGGTTTTCAAAAACCTTGGCCAAAGCGGAAGAAACGCTTTCGGGCGAACGCATTCGTGTTCCGGAAGAAGAAACCGATGTCCTTTGTGACAAGTGTGGCCGTCGTATGGTTATCAAAAGCGGTCGTTTCGGCAAGTTCTTGGCTTGTCCCGGTTACCCTGCCTGCAAAAACACCAAACAACTGGTGGACTCTACAGTGGGGATTTGCCCCCAATGCGGCGGTAACATCGTGGCGCGCAAATCCAAGCGCAATCGCAAATTTTTTGGTTGTGAAAACTATCCGAACTGCAATTTTGCCACTTGGAACGAACCGTCTAAAGAAAGTTGTCCCCAATGTAGTAAAACTCTCTTTAAAAAGACGGGACGCGGCGGCAATAAATTGGTATGCTTAACAGAAAATTGCGGCTTTGAAAAAGCCGTTGCAAAAGGAAAAAAAGATGAATAAGCATCTCACGGTTATTGGCGGTGGCCTTGCCGGATGCGAGGCGGCGTGGGCGGCAGCAAATGCCGGCATTCCCGTAACGCTCGTGGAAATGAAGCCGCACAAATACACACCGGCGCACCATCAACCGCAATTGGCAGAACTGGTATGTTCCAATTCTCTGAAAGCGGTGCGAATTGACAGTGCGGCAGGGCTTTTAAAAGAAGAGATGGCACGGCTTGGTTCGCTGTGCGTGTGGGCGGCACGGCAATGTGCCGTTCCTGCCGGCGGCGCGCTGGCGGTGGATCGTGACCGCTTTTCGGTATTGGTCACCGAACGAATTGCATCGCATCCGTTGATTACGGTTGAAAATCGCGAAGTAACCGCACTTCCCGAAAACGGGGTGACGGTAGTTGCCAGTGGGCCGCTGACGTCCGATGAGTTGGCGGCTGATATTGCCGCCCGCTGCGGCGAGGGACTTCATTTTTACGATGCGGCCGCGCCGATCGTCACGGCCGCCAGCGTGGATATGTCGTCGGCATTTCGCGCTTCTCGTTACGATAGAGAAGAAAGCGGCGAGGGCGATTATATCAATTGCCCGATGAACAAAGAGGAATATGAGGCATTTCATGGGGCGTTGATTGACGCGCAAACGGCCCTTTTGCACGGCTTTGATAAGCCCAAGGTGTATGAAGGGTGTATGCCCATTGAAATTCTTGCCAAACGTGGGGCCGATTCCATTCGCTTCGGCCCGATGAAACCCGTTGGTCTGCGCGATCCGCGAACAGGCCACCGCCCGTGGGCCGTGTTGCAGTTGCGTGCCGAAAACGCGGAAGGCACTCTGTATAACTTGGTAGGATTTCAAACAAATTTGAAATTTGCCGAGCAAAAACGTGTGTTTTCGATGATTCCTGCGTTAAAAGAGGCGGAATTTGTGCGTTACGGTGTGATGCATCGCAATACGTTTTTGGACTCCCCGCGTCTTCTCACCTCTGATATGCGCCTTCAATCGGCACCGCATTTGTTTTTTGCGGGCCAAATGACAGGTGTGGAAGGATATATGGAATCAGCGGCAAGCGGTATAATGGCCGGCATAAACGCGGCACGTTTTCTGCGTTCTGAGGAACCGTTTGTATTGCCGCGTGAAACGATGATTGGTGCGTTGATGCACCACGTGGTCGATACAACCGTTTCCGATTTCCAACCTATGGGCGCTAATTTCGGTATTTTGCCGCCGCTTGATGAACACATTCGCGATAAGCGGCAACGCTACGGCGCCTTTGCGAGTCGTTCAATGGACTATTTTAAAGCGAAAGGACTGTGACAAATGAAAATTATTGTCGATGCCTACGGCGGTGATAACGCCCCGCTTGAAATTGTGAAAGGCGCGGTGGATGCGCGCAACGAATACGGCTGTGAACTGGTACTTTGCGGTGACGAAAACGAGATTCGTCACATTTTTGAAGAAAATGGTTTTTCGCTTGACGGTGTGGAGATTCTGGATGCGCCCGATGTGATTTCGATGAACGATATTCCCAAATCCATTTTGCGCGAGCATAAAGAATGCTCGATGGCCAAAGGTCTTCGCTTGTTGGCGGAGGGCGGTGGAGATGCGTTTGTTTCCGCCGGCAGTACGGGTGCGTTGATTATGGGTGCCACTTTCCTGTTGAAACGCATTAAGGGCATTTCTCGCCCTGCTTTGGCGGCGGTGATTCCCACCGCAAAAGAACCGATGATGTTGTTGGATTCGGGTGCAAATGTGGATTGCCGTCCCGAAATGCTGTTGCAGTTTGCGCAAATGGGCAGTATTTATATGACCGAAGTAATGAACCGTGGACGCGTGGCTTCGGTTGGGTTGCTTAATGTGGGAACCGAAGAACACAAAGGCGGCGAACTTCAACACGAAACGTACACACTCTTGCAGAAAAGCGGGTTGAATTTCATCGGTAACGTGGAAGCGCGCGATGTTCCCGGCGGTATTGCGGATGTGATTGTGGCAGATGGATTTTCAGGCAACGTGTTGTTGAAAAGTATGGAAGGTACCGTGGATATGTTGCTCGGTTTCTTAAAGGGCATTTTGTATTCGTCGTTGTTTACCAAACTTGGCGCGTTGACGATGAAATCGGGTTTAACCGGTTTAAAGAAAAAACTTTCCACTGCAGAACACGGCGGTGCACCTCTTCTCGGTGTTACCAAACCGGTTATTAAAGCACATGGCAACTCTAAGGCATACGCGTTCAAAAACGCCATCCGTATTGCGATGAACTTTGCGAACGCCAACGTGGTGGAAAAAATTTCCGATTCTGTGCAAAAGGATGCGTAAAAATGGTGTTGGAATATTTACAAAGCCTTTTGCCCGATCGTTTTGGGTGTGAAGAAGAAGCAGTATGTTTAGCGGCTACGTTAGACGAACTAAATCTTTCCGCCGACGACATAAACGAAATTGCGGTTTGTTTACAAGATTTGTACGGTGTTGACTTTTCGGTCGACGTAACCGACACATTTGAAACGGTAGAAGACATTGTGGGGTACGTGGAAGACTGTTTGTAAGGGGAGAATGACATTGCGAGAAATGCTTATGGCGATGATGGACAAAATCGGCTATCGTTTTCAAAACGAGGCTCTGCTTGAAAACGCACTCACACATTCATCGTATGCCAACGAGGGAAACCGCCGTTTAAAAAGCAACGAACGCTTGGAATTTTTGGGTGATTCGGTGCTGGGATTTATCACCGCTCGCTATCTGTTTCATCACGAAACCGGTGCGGAGGGTGAGTTAACAAAACTGCGTGCCGCTCTTGTGTGTGAAAAAGCATTGCATTCATATGCATTACAGTTGAATGTTGGTGAATTTTTATTGCTGGGAAAAGGCGAACGCTTAACAGGCGGTGCTGAGCGCCCGTCCATTTTGGCCGATGCTTTTGAAGCACTGATCGCGGCAATTTACTTGGATGGCGGTTTGGAGCCTGTGGAACGCTTTTTGCTCCCCTTTTTGGAACAAGAGCGTACGCAACAGCAAAAAGCACGGTTTAAGGATTATAAAACGATGTTGCAAGAAATCGTGCAACAAAACCCCGGTGAACACTTGGAATATGAACTGAAAGACGAATCGGGCCCGGATCACAACAAACAGTTTGTGATGGAAGTACATCTCAACTCCAACGTAATCGGTACGGGGCGCGGCCGCAGTAAAAAAGAAGCCGAACAACAGGCTGCCAAAGAAGCATTAAAATTGATGGGGTATGATGACTGATATGAAAAAACGGCATTGCAATGTGGCACTGTTTGTGCCGCATGCGGGTTGTCCTCACCAATGCAGTTTTTGCAATCAACATCACATTGCCGGATCGGCGATAATGCCGACCGAAAGAGACATTGATAACGCTTGCGAAGAGGCACTTCGTACGATGCGTGTTCGTTCTGATCAGGCTGAAATTGCGTTTTTCGGCGGTAGTTTTACGGCGATTGACCGTGAAACGATGCTCACGCTTTTACGGGCGGCATTTCCGTATGTAAAAAGCGGAAAATTCGGTGGCATTCGCATTTCGACGCGACCCGATGCCATAGATGATGTGGTGCTTTCTCTCTTGCGTGAACACGGAGTAACCACGATTGAACTTGGCGCGCAAAGCATGCGGGACGGCGTTCTCCATAGAAACGGGCGTGCACATACCGCTCTTCAAGTGGAAACCGCCGCACATCTGGTAAAAGAATATGGGTTTTCGCTTGGGTTACAAATGATGACCGGTTTGCCGGGTGATGATGACGACGGTGCGATGGAAACAGCGCGTCGATTGGCGGATTTGGAACCGGATTTTGTGCGCATTTATCCAACATTGGTGATGGAACATACGCCGCTTGCCGCCTGGTATAAACGCGGCGAATACCGTCCGCAAACAATGGAAGAAGCCGTCGCGCTGTGTGCCCGACTGCTCCGCTTTTTTGAAGAAGAACGGGGGATATCGGTAATTCGGTTGGGGTTGCATAACGATGCCAAAATGCGTGAACATTGTTTAGCAGGACCGTTGCATCCTGCGTTTCGCGAACGCTGTGAAAGCCGTGTGTGGTTCTGGAAAGTGCGGGAAATGTTGAATCAAAAAGCGGGAAACAACGTGTTGATTGCCGTGCATCCCTCACGCGTATCGCAAGTGATCGGCCAAAAAAAAGAAAATATACAAGCTTTACAGATAGAAGGATATGCCGTAACGGTAACGGCGGATGACGGTTTAACCGAAAAGGATATGAGAGTGGAAGTGATCGAATGATACTGAAATCGTTAGAATTGCAGGGGTTTAAGTCTTTTCCCGACAAAACGGTGTTGACGTTTGGCAAGGGAATAACAGCGGTTGTTGGTCCCAACGGAAGCGGAAAATCGAATATCAGCGATGCGATTCGGTGGGTGCTTGGTGAGCAGTCCTCCAAGTCGTTGCGCGGCTCAAAAATGGAAGACATAATTTTTAGCGGTACTTCTCGCCGTAAGGGTGTCGGTTTTGCCGAAGTATCGTTGATCATTGACAACGGACAACGGATGCTCGATTTTGATTCGGACACAGTAAAGGTTACTCGTCGATATTATCGTTCGGGTGAAAGTGAATATTTACTCAACAATGCGACGGTTCGCTTGCGGGATGTGCAGTTGTTGTTTATGGATACGGGACTCGGGCGTGACGGGTACTCCATCATCGGGCAAGGCCGCATCACGGATATTGTGTCGTCCAAATCGGAAGTACGCCGCGAGATTTTTGAAGAAGCGGCGGGTATTGCCAAATACCGTTATCGCAAAAACGAGGCCGAACGTCGGTTGAAATCGGCGGAAGAAAATCTGCTTCGCTTGCGCGATATCTTGCAAGAATTGGAAGAACGTATCGGGCCGTTGAAAACACAGTCCGAGAAAGCCAAAAAGTTTTTGGAATTGGCGGGCGAGAAAAAAGAATTGGAAATCGGCGTGTGGCTCAAAACGTTGGACACCTCACGCGTTACGTTGCGCGAACTGGACGGAAAATTGGAGTTGTCCCGCACGCAATATGATGCTGCCGGAGCCGCCATTGAAAAAATGGATGAGGAAATGGAATCTTTGGCTCAAACGGCACGCGAAATGGCAGCGGAGATGGAACGTTTACGCAACGAAAAAGGTCGTTTGGAAGAAGAAGCCGTGCGCCTTGACGGCAACGCCAGTTTGTTGCGCAACGATATTTCGCACCACGAAGAAGATATTGCCCGTATTCGCGGCGAAATGGAACAGTCTGATCTGGGCAATTTGCGTTTAGATGAAGAAATTGAAGTGCGTCGTACCGTAATTGCTACTAAACAAACAGAAATTTCTGTGGCAGAAGGGCAACAACTTTCTCTTTCGGACGAGTGGGAAACGCTTCTTCGCAACAGTGATGAATTTTCGGGTAAGATAGAAGAACTTTCTCGCCGTGTAGCAGAATGTGTGGCAGCGTTGTCCGATATTCGCGTAAAGACGGTTACGGCCGAATCTTCCCTTTCGGAAATCACGATGCGTCTTTCACAGGTAAATGCGGCGCTTTCGCTTCGGTTGCAACAAAACGAGGCAACACGCGAGGAAAAACGTGCTTGCGAAGAAGATTATGAACGTCTGTCTGAGTATGCGCTGGAATTGCAAAATGCATTGAAAGGCTACGAGTTGCGCTATCAGGCACGCAGTTTAAAATTGGATACCGCAAAAGAAGAGGCAGACCGCCTGCATTTAGACGTGGAAGAAAAAGAACGCCGCATTCGTATGCTTGAAGAGATGGAACGCAGTATGGAAGGTTTCTCTCAAAGTGTAAAAGCGGTGATGAAACAGGCCGAGCGTGGGGAACTTCGCGGCATTCGCGGCCCGGTTTCGCGCCTTATCCAAGCGGAAGGTACCTATGCCTTGGCGGTGGAAACAGCGCTTGGCGCTTCGGCACAAAACATTGTTTGCGACCGCGAAGAAGATGCGAAACGCGGGATCGCGTTCTTGAAAAACAGCAAAGGCGGCCGCGCCACGTTTTTACCGATTCGTTCTATTCGCGGTCATCTTTTGGAAGAAAAAGGCCTCGAAAACGAGGATGGTTTTGTGGGGATTGCTGCAACGCTTGTGCAATACGAAGAAGAGTATAAACAAATTGCGTACAGTTTACTGGGGCGTATTGCCGTTGCGGAAGATCTTGATTATGCGGTTGCCATTGCGCGTAAATACGGCTATCGTTTTCGCGTGGTAACGCTTGACGGTCAAGTAGTAAACGCGGGCGGTTCGTTGACGGGCGGTTCTCACGTCAAAGGCGCGGGCTTGTTGTCACGCCGCAGTGAAATTGAGCGTTTGACGCAAGAAAAAGAGAAATTGACAGCAAAAGCCGAACAAGCACAAGAAACCTTTAAAGCCATTCGCGAAGAGGTTGCTGCCGTGCAAGCGGAATTCTCCGGTACGCAAGGCGAATTGACGACGGCGCAAGAAGATAAAATTCGCGTAGAAGGTGAATTGCACCGTTTGAACGAATTGTTTGCAAGCAATGAAGAAGCGATTGCAACATTAAAAGCGGAGGCCGAAGATTTGGAAAGCCGCGCCGCCGAATGTCGCCATATCATGGAAAGTTCTTCTTCCGAAACTGCCGCCATGAACGAAAAACGTCAACAGGCCGAAAACGAATTGGCGGCTCTGGACGGGGGACGTCAAAAATTGACGGAAGAACGGGAGGCGTTGGCAGAGCGTATTGCCGATTTGAAATTGGCGGTTATGGCATTGCGTAAAGAAATTGAAGCGGAAGAAAGTGCCATTGAAGAAATCAAGTTGCGACAAGCCGACCGGAGCAATGCCAAAGCGTTGCTTGCGGCACGCATTGAAGAACTGATTGCGAAAAACGGCGAATTGGAAGCGCAGGCACAGTTGTTGACCGAACAAGCGGTACAATTGCGTGAGCAAGCGCAAAGTTCGGTTGCGGCGGTGGAAACCCTTTCACAGCAGCGTATGCAAGGGGAGGCACGCCAAACGTTGCTTCGCCAACAAAGCCGTGAAAAAAATGACGAGCGTGAGCAATGCGGCCGTGACGTTGTGCGTTTGGAAGAGAAATATGCGGCGGCACAAAAAGAAACGGATGACATCTTACGCCGCTTGTACGAAGAATACGAACTCACGCGCCATCAAGCGGAAGAAATTGCGAAACCCATCGAGAATATGGCGGAGGCCACTCGCCGCTTAAGCGAGTTAAAAAATAAGATTCGTGCACTTGGCAGTGTGAACGTGGATGCGATTGAAGAGTACAAAGAAGTTAGTGAACGATATGAATTTATGAGCGTTCAGGTTCGCGATGTTGAAGTGTCGCGCGAAGAATTATTAAAACTGATTGGTGAACTTACCGTTCAAATGCGGGAAATGTTTATTGAGCGCTTCCATCAGATCAATACGCATTTCGGTACGGTGTTTGGAGAACTGTTCGATGGCGGTAAAGCTGAATTGGTGCTCACCGATCCCGATGATATTTTGCATTCCGGCATTGAAATGCGTGTGCAACCGCCCGGAAAAGTGATTTTAAATATGGATTCACTGTCAGGCGGTGAAAAATCGTTGGTAGCAACCGCGTTGCTGTTTGCTATTTTGAAAGTGACGCCGTCGCCGTTCTGTGTGTTGGACGAAATTGAAGCGGCGCTGGATGACGTGAACGTAGACCGCTACGCACAGTATTTGCGCCGTATGTGTGATCGTAGTCAGTTTATTGTGATTACGCACCGTCGCGGAACGATGGAAGAGGCAGACGTTCTGTATGGTGTCACCATGCAAGAAGAAGGCGTTTCCAAGTTGTTGGAACTGCGCGCCAGTGAGGTCGAGGCGAAACTTGGCATCAAAGCCAATGCCTCGGTGTAAGGAAGAAAGGCGTTGAAAGTATGGGCTTTTTCAGTAAAATAGGAAAAGGTCTGCAAAAAACACGCGATTCGTTGATGGGAACGGTGAACTCCTTGTTGCATTCGTTTGCCAAAATCGATGAAGAGCTGTTTGAGGAATTGGAAGAGATTTTGATAACCGGCGACGTCAGTGTCACTGCCGCCACGGACATTTGTGAACAACTGCGCACAACGGTAAAGGAACGCGGAATTACCGACCCGATACAAATCCGCGGATTGCTCCGCGAAACGGTGGCGGACATGCTGCGTGGCGGACAGGAACTTGCCCTGTCAACCAAACCTTCTGTTGTGTTGGTCATCGGTGTTAACGGCGTAGGGAAGACCACTTCTATTGGTAAAATGGCGGCCTTGTTTAAAAAGCAGGGTAAAAAAGTGGTGCTTGGTGCGGCCGATACGTTCCGTGCGGCGGCCATTGAACAACTGGAAATTTGGGCAAACCGCACCGATACACCGATCGTGAAACATACCCAAGGCGCCGACCCTGCCGCCGTGGTGTTTGACACGCTTGCGGCAGCAAAAGCACGCGGCGCGGATGTGGCGATTTGTGATACGGCGGGCCGTTTGCACAACAAGAAAAATTTGATGGATGAACTTGGCAAGATTAGCCGTGTGATCGACCGCGAATTGCCTGATGCTGACCGCGAAGTGTTGCTCGTATTGGATGCCACGACGGGTCAAAATGCTGTGAATCAAGTGCGTGAATTCTCTGCTGCGGCTGGTATTACGGGTATCATCCTCACCAAGTTGGACGGTACGGCACGCGGTGGGGTGGTATTGGCCATTCGCAAAGAATTGAATGTACCGGTCAAATTTATTGGTGTAGGCGAAGGCGTGGACGATTTGCAGCCTTTTGATCCGGATGAATTTGCCGAAGGACTTTTTGGAGAGCAACAATGAAATATATAATTGCGACACATAATAAAAGCAAACTGCGTGAACTCTCGCGTATTTTAGAGCCACTGGGTATTGAAGCCGTAACCGACCGCGATTTAGGGATAGAACTTCCTGAAGTGGATGAAACGGGTACCACCTTTGCGGAAAATGCTTTTTTAAAAGCGAAATCCGCCTGTAAAGTGACAGGCCTTCCCGCCATTGCCGATGATTCGGGCATTGTGGTTGATGCGCTTGACGGCGCGCCCGGTGTGTATTCCGCGCGTTACGGTGGCCCCGACTATGACGATGGCGACCGCAATTTGCTGTTGCTGCGCGAAATGGAAGGCGTGCCTTGGGAAAAGCGCACGGCTTACTATGCTTGCGCGGTTTGTTGCGTGTTTCCCGATGAAAGCCAACCCCTCACCGTGGAAGGCGAGATGCACGGCTACGTCGGCACTGAACAGCACGGAAACGGCGGTTTCGGATATGATCCGTTGTTTTATGTGCTCCAAGATGACGGTTCGTATAAAACCGCCGCGCAATTGACAGACGAAGAAAAAGATGCAATCAGTCATCGCGGAAACGCGTTGCGTTTGTTTAAACAAGAATTACTCAAAAGAATGGGATGACAATGATGACCAGTAAACAACGCGCTTATTTGCGCTCTTTGGCGAACGGCTTACAACCCATCGTGTATGTGGGAAAAGGCGGTTTGTCCGATACCATTGAAAAGCAAGCGGACGATGCTTTGACCGCACGAGAACTTGTTAAGGGCAAAGTGCTTGAAAGTGCTCCCAATACCACGCGTGAGGCGGCAGAAGAGTTGGCGCAAGCGGTTTCTGCTGAGGTGGTACAGGTCATCGGTCGTGTTTTTGTTCTATACCGCCGTAATGAAAAAGAACCGCAGATCACACTGCCTCGCGCTCGCTGATACGATGAAAAAGATTGGATTATTCGGTGGGACGTTTGATCCCATTCATAACGGCCATTTGATATTGGCCGACGAACTGGCCAAACGCTTGTCGTTGGATACGGTTATCTTTATGCCCACGTTTGTACCGCCGCACAAAATAAAACCCGATCTGGCGGCGGCGATTGACCGTGTGGCAATGTGCCGTTTGGCGTGTGAGCCGTACGAGAAATTTACGGTTTCTGAAATGGAGATTAACCGCCGTGGTGCCAGTTTTACGGTGCTTACGCTGGAAGAATTACAAAAACAGTATCCGACAGCCGAACTGTATTTATTTGTCGGCGCGGATATGTTTCTCACATTAGCAACTTGGCACCGTTTTGCGGATATTGCCAAAATGGCGGTGTTATGCACCGTCCCGCGTGATGATGTTACGGTGGAGGAGTTGCAAGCGTATGCTTGGCAACTTGAGGAACTGGGTGCGCGTTGTTGTATCGAAAAAGTGCAAACGCCTCGCATCTCTTCAACGGATATTCGTCATTTGGTTGCGCAAGGAAAATCGATCGGCGAATGGGTTCCTCCGTCGGTGGAAACCTATATCCGCCAAAACGACGTGTATACACTCAAAAAACACTATCGTGATGTCTACGAGCAATATATCGATATCATTCGCGGAAGGTTGACTCCGAAACGTTTTCGCCATTCTTTGGCCGTGGCGGAACAGGCGCGGTATTTGGCAGAAAAATACGGCGCTGATGCGGAGAAAGCGTATACGGCGGGGTTGTTGCACGACATTTTGAAAGATACGGACGGGGATTCGCAGTTGCAAATTCTGCAAGACTTTGATATACTGTTAGACAATGTTGAAAAACACTCGCCAAAACTGTGGCATGCACGCGCCGGCGCGGTGTTTATCGAGCATATTTTGGGTATTCGAGATGCCGACATTCTAAGTGCTGTGCGGTATCATACCACCGGCCGTGCGGGGATGTCACTCCTTGAAACCATTTTGTATTTGGCGGATTTTACATCGGCCGACCGAGACTACCCTGATGTGGATGTGTTGCGTGAATTGACCGATCGCGATCTTGTACAAGCGATGGAGTATGCGACGGCGTATACGATTGAAGACTTGCGCGCATTGGGGCGTGAAGTTCATCCCGATACCATGGCCTGTTATCAAGAAATTTTGGAAAGGATGGGGCGGTAGAGATGGCAAAAGACAGACGCAAAAAAGCGGGCACTACGCAGAAACGAAAGAAAAAGCAAGGTAGACAGATCATCACCATTGCCGCATCCGTGTTTCTGGTGTTGTTTGCCGTTTTGGTGTTCATTCTCGTGCAGGTGTTAACGGCTGGATCCGGTGAAAAAGACAAAACACACTCCGATTTAAACGTTCACGACACCACGCCGTCGGCGTTGCAAAATAAGGTGGCCTATTATGTGGTGGGCCTTCTCGGTGAGGATGAAACCGCCGCAACCGAAGCGTTGATGTTCATTTGCCACGACAAAAAGAAAAACACCCTCAATATTATGGAAGTGCCGCAGGATACCTATTTGGGTGAAAGCGACCTTTGGTCCGTGACAAAAGCCGGTTTGGTTTGGGGCAATCCCGCGCCGCTTGATTGGTGTGATTTTGAAGGCAAACGCATCTTTAAGGCAGAGATCGAAGACCACAAAAAAGCGGGACATACAGTTAGCCAACGTATTGGTTCCGCTTCCTACAACCTCGTTTCCGTTTTCAATGAACAGTTCTCCATGCCGGTGGACGAATATTTTATGATTCCGCAAGCGGGCTTTGTGAAATTGGTTAACCTTGTAGGCGGTGTCGATGTGAATTTGGAAACCGCACTGAAAGTGGGGGACACAACTTACAACAAAGGCGTGCAAACGCTGGACGGAGATGCAGCCTTACAATACGTCTTAAAGCGTGAGAAAGGTGTTCAAGGCGACGTGGAACGATTGGTTCGTTCGCGTAAGGTGTTTTTGGCGTTGTTTCAGCGTTTGTGTGCTCAAAACGAAGAGCAGCTCCTCAACGATTCGCTTGGACCCGTTATGCGCGGCTCCACGCCGATTCGTGTCAGCGGCGATCTGGCTACTGCCGATATGATCAAATTGATTTTGAATTTGGCCAACGTAAAACCGCAAAATATGTCGGCTCAAGTTCTTTCCGGTAAAGCGACGTCGTACAATTCAAAGGTCTATTACAGCATCGGCCGCGCAGCCTTGATTTCCCAGCTTAACGAATATTTTAACCCGTACGGCGAAACGATTGTGGAGTCGGACGTGTTGGTTACCGAATTGGTACAAAACGTGCAAGCGGATACCCGTTTCCAAGTGTTATCCGAGTTGCTTGTTGAACAAAGCGGCACGGCCGCAACCACGACGACTACCGGAGCGACAACTACTACCACAACAAAGAAAGCAGATTGAACTATGGAATTGCAAGCATTGGTTAAAAATGTGGTGTGTTCTTTGGATAAACACAAAGCGCTGGACATTAAAGTGCTGCGTGTGACAGATGTTACGTCTTTGGCAGACTATTTTGTTATTGCCGCGGGCACATCGTCCACGCAGGTTCGCGCGTTGGCAGACTACACGGAGTTTGAGTTGGGTCAGTTGGGGGTAACCCCTTTGCATATCGAAGGGTATCAAACGGCTCAATGGA
>JAZULW010000144.1:0-3902 GCA_045603285.1 Acutalibacteraceae bacterium
TCCCGCCTTAAGGCGGGAGGCCATTTTTACCATGTTTGATTATTTTTCGTGGTCACGCAATTGACCCAGCGAACCACCGGGGTGACGCATCACGTATTCTTGCGGCGTGATGGCACGGCGGTCTTGCAATACGACCGACAAGCCTTGCAACATCAACGTTTCCACCAAGATAGACGTGCGGGGTGCACGATTGAGAGGGCCACCTTCATTGTCGATATGCGCACAAATGTGGGCATCCGCGAACTTGGCCATCCACGAATCGGGATTGCCGGTAACGGCAATCACTTTGCAACCGTTGTTGCGCACTGCCAGTGCGGTAGCTTTCAATTCCGCGGTTTCACCGCTGTTGGAAATGCAAATAACGACGTCTCCGGCATCCAATTGCCCACAGGAACCGTGCACCGCTTCGGTACCATGCAAGAAATACGTCGGTGTACCGGTGGAAGACATAAGCGAAGCCATATACCCCGCAATGTGAGCCGGTTTGCCAATACCCGTGATATGGATACGGTTGCCATTCGCTTGCGCATCCCAAATGATTTGGGCGGCGGGCAAAAAGGTTTCTTCTTTCAAAAGCGGAAGGGCGGCATCCATCTCGGCGCGCACGGCATCCGCAAACGTGTTCATACAACTCATAATATGTACTCCTTATTCGTAATGGGACACATCGTGCCCGTTTTGTTTCATAAAGGCCAGCACTTCATCCAGCGTGGGCAAACTGGGCATTGCCCCCATACGCGAAACCGTAATACCCGCCGTATGATTGGCAAACAACATGGCTTGTTCGGGCGTATCGCCGGAGCAAATGGCCGTACAGAAAGCGCCAACGAAACTATCACCTGCTGCCGTGGGGTCTACCACACGGCCGTAATCCACACAGGGGCTGGTAATAAACTGTGTGCGGTCAGCGAAGGCAGCGCCTCTACTTCCCATCGTAATCAGCACGTTTTCCACGCCCTTATTGAGCAAGAACTCAATGGCGCGCTTGGCAGAAGCTTCATCCGTTACGGGAATCCCCGTCATATCGGCAGCCTCGTGTTCATTTGGGGATATGTACGTGAGGCAGGCAAGCAATTCATCCGGCAACGGAGCAGACGGCGCGGAATTGAGCATTACCGGCACACCTTTGGCGTGCGCGATCTTCGCCACCGCAATGTTGATTGACATCGGGATTTCAAGTTGCAAAATCACCATATCGTATTGAGCGATGGTGTTTGCCAAATCGCCAAGATCCTCTTCCGTAATATCCATATTGGCACCGGGAATAACCAAAATGCGGTTGGCCGTCCCTTTCTCGGTCACTTCCAATTGAATGTTGCCGATAGCCGTGGGGCGAGTGGCAGAAACGCGCACACCGCTGACATCCACACCGGACTCCACCATCGTTTCCTTAATTCTCGTACCAAAATCATCGTTTCCGATCTTACCGATCATCGACACCTTCGCACCGAGACGGGCGGCTTGCACCGCTTGGTTCGCACCTTTGCCTCCGGGCGCCGTGCGAAAATCCGTGCCGATCACAGTTTCACCGCTTTGCGGGAAACGGGGCGCGGAACAAATCAGGTCCATCACAAAGCTTCCCACAACCAAAATGCGAGGGATACTCATATACAAAACTCCTTTCGTGCGTAAACTACACTTTGTTTTAGTATATCACAACAAATTCAAACTCGCAATGGTTTTGCGCTTGTTTTTTTCTTTTTTATGGCATCTTAGAGGCACGCTCCGCAGGACGGTATCTTCACCTTACACTTTGCGCAACAAGTATACTCGCGCAAAATGACAAAAACCACTTGACAAAATGTTTGTTTGAATGTATTATTGTATTAACCCAATAATACAGTGTGGTGAAAAAATGAATTCTAACTTTGATAACAATATCCCAATTTATCTTCAGTTAGTAGAACAATTTAAAAGGTACATTATATCCGGTAAGATCTTGGCAGGGGAACGGCTGCCTTCTGTAAGAGATTTAGCACTACAGTTAAAGGTAAATCCGAACACTGTACAAAAAGCCCTTGTAGAACTTGAAAACATGAGGCTTGTATTTACCGAACGTACAAACGGTAAGTTTGTAACAAAAGATAACAATCTTATTGAAAAGCACAGGCGAGAGTATGCCGATGTGCTTACACGAAAATACGTGGAAGCAATGAAAAAAATTGGTCTTGATCAAAACGAAATCGTGTCGCTTATTAACGGGTTAGGAGGAAATGGATAATGGAATTGTTGCAATGTATTAACTTGAGCAAAAGTTTTGGAGACAAACAAATACTCAAAGGTATAAATTTGACCATTCCGCGTGGCAAAATAATCGGTCTTTTGGGTAAGAATGGCACGGGTAAATCCACACTTATAAAGCTTATTAACGGCCTTTTGACCATAAGTTCAGGAGAAATTCTTATAAACGGTAACCCGATTGATGTGGAAAGTAAAAAGATTATTTCTTATCTTCCCGAACGCACCTATCTTGACAAGGGTATGACCGTTGAAAAAACCATACAATATTTTGCAGACTTTTATGAAAATTTTGATAGCGAGAAGGCTTATAAACTTCTACAAGATTTAGACCTTGATCCGCATCAAAAGCTTGCCAAAATGAGCAAGGGGATGCAAGAAAAAGTGCAACTGGTGCTGGTTATGAGCCGCAAGGCAGACCTATATATTCTTGATGAGCCCCTGGGCGGAGTGGATCCTGCTACCAGAGATTATATCTTAGATACCATTCTTACTAATTTTAACCAGGGTGCCAGTGTAATTATTTCCACCCATCTTATCAGTGACATTGAGCGCATATTGGATCACGTTATATTGATTGATGCGGGAGAAATTGTATTAACCGCAGAAGCGGATGAACTTAGAACTCGTGAAAACGCTTCTATTGACGAAATTTTTAGGAGGATGTTCAAATGCTAAGAAAATTACTTAAATATGACCTTAAAAGCATTTTTAAACTACTCGTAATTTTTTATATATTGGCGATGCTTTTTGGTCTATTAACGAGGTTGTTTTTCAGTTTTGAAAATTCTCTTGTCCTGCAAATTTTGGGTGAGATTTCACAAGGTGCTGCCATTTCTATGATGTGTAGCACGCTAATAAACAATATACTGCGCATGTGGGTAAGATTTAAAACACATTTATATGCGGATGAGTCTTATCTAACACACACCTTGCCCATACAAAAAAGAACGCTTTATTTATCAAAAATCATAACAACAGTAATCACCCTTTTTGTCAGTTTTTTGTTGGTTTGTTTGGTGTTGTTTACGGCTTATTATTCAAAGGAAAACTTGCAACATCTTAAAAGTTTTTTGTTGCCTTTTGCAGAAATATATGATAGTTCGATAGTCGGATTGTTTCTTTTGTTCGCCTATACCCTTTTTTTAGAATTTTTAAATGTCTTGCAGTGCGGTTTTACTGGAATCATACTGGGACATATGCGAAATAATGCGAAAACAGGATTTTCGGTATTGTTTGGGGTTGTTGCTTTTTTAACAAGTCAGGTTATCGTAATAGCCGTATTATTTGGCATCGCAACCTTTAATAAAGATTTTATGAATCTTTTTATAACCAGTAATATTCCGGACATTCAAACGATAAAGGCGATGATATACGTTGCCATTTCTTGTTACACCTTGGTATCGTTGCTTATGTGTTTTGTAAATATCCGCCTTTTCAAAAAGGGCGTCAATGTCGATTAAATTATAATGGCCGTCTTTAAAGACGGCCATTTATTCTGTTGAACGTGCTTTTGACAAAACGCGAAACGACTTTTATTATTGGCGGAGAAGGAGGGACTCGAAGTTGCTTTGCAACCCCTCTTGCGGTGCCCGAAATTCTGTCCCCTCGCTTCCGCTCGCAGAATTTCGACCGCGGCGCCCTCCGCTGCTCGCTGTTTCGTC
>JAZULW010000145.1:0-1537 GCA_045603285.1 Acutalibacteraceae bacterium
GTCAGACCGGCAGCGTTCACCTGCTCCACAAAGGCGTTCAGGACGGGACGGGCGCCGGCAGCAAAACCGCAGGTGGCCATACCGACCACAACGCGGGTGCCGTCGTGAGAGCCTTCGCGCACTTGCATATTCGCGCGAGCTTTTTCGCGAAGCGCTTGCAATTCAGCAATGGATTTCATGAGATTTACCTCCTGTTAAATTATCGTGTTTTATGCTTGACTGTGTAACGTGTGGATATGTTCCGTCAAATACTCCTTGATCCACTCAATCACATCCGGTTCGTTGAGGGAAACATCACCGAGGACGTCGCGAAACGAACGGGTATCCGCCTCAAAAAAACCGACATCAGTTTGGTGGCGATAGATAAAATCCAACTGTTCGTTCAACCGGATTAACGTAACGACCGTATCGATCATATCGCCAAGAGGCGGACGGTCAATGTGCGACAATTGAAAAGAAGCACACACCGACGTTCCTTTTCCTACTTGTGATTCGATGATGAGAGAACCGCCGGCCATTTCGGCCGCCATTCGGAATAAAGGAATGCCCATACCTACCCGCCGCGTTGTTCTTGTTGTAAAAAAAGGATCGCGCACTTGCTGCAACTGTTCTTCGGTCATTCCGCAACCGTTGTCATCAATACTAAGGTTTAAGCGGTCGGTTTTAACGGATTCCGCAACCGTAAGTGTTATTAGCGAAGCGCCGGCGGCAATGGAGTTTTGGGCAATGTCCAAAACGTTCAGTGACAGTTCACGCATAATTTATTTGCCGTATTTTGCGAGGATGCCGGGGATATCGTCCACTGTTAAACGGCCGTACACATCGTCATTCACCGTCAACACGGGAGCCAAACCGCAAGCGCCGATGCAACGGCAAGCGGTAAGGGAGAAACGACCATCGGGCGTGCATTCTTCGGCATCGATACCGAGAAGTTCCTTGAGCTTATCCATCAGATCGCCTGCACCTTTAACGTAGCATGCAGTACCCAAACAGACGGAGATGTTGTATTCGCCTTTGGGAGAGAGGGAAAATTGAGCATAGAAGGTGGCAACGCCGTAGACCTTCTCCAGTGGAACGCCCATACCGTCCGCAATCGCTTGCTGGACTTCAATGGGGAGGTATCCGTAAATGTTCTGTGCTTCGTGCATAACGCCCATCAAACGACTGGAATCGTGTTTGTTGGCATCAATGACTTTTTGAAGAGCAGCGGCTTGTTCCGGAGTACCTTTAAAAGGAAGCTTGCTGATTTTCTTTTGCATAGTACCGTTTCCTCCTTAAGAATTTAACATACTGTAGTTAATTATATAATACACGACCCAATTTTGCAATGGTAAAAACCACACTTTACGGGAAATTCGTCAAAGTTTTCCAAAAAAATCACAATACAAGCAAAAAAAGATGAAAAAGTACCAATTTCCCAAAGAAAAACGGGTTTGCTAAAGCCCACACCCCATAAGGAAGTATTTGTTTTTCAAACAAAAATTCCCCGCACCGTTGCCGAAAGCCTCGCAAGGCGCCAGCCTTGCTGCATTTTCGG
>JAZULW010000146.1:0-2774 GCA_045603285.1 Acutalibacteraceae bacterium
ACCCGTCGTGATATCCTTTCGGCGATTGTCCATCATCCAACCCTTTCTTGCCAACGCCTTGGCTCCCTGACGTCTTGTTCCGCAGTTGGTACCCGGCATTGGCGTATTTCTTAATATAAAACTGTTCTTTTTCATCAAGCACCGCTTCCGGGAACTCCAAAAAATGAACGCTCCATCCCGCGGGATTCTCCTCGGCATATAAGCCGTGCCCTCGTATAGAGTTGTCAATGTGTTGGAACCCGCTCAAATGTTGAGCCAACCGCGTCAACAATCGCTTGGCTTGTCCAATATACGCGTACCGAAATCCGTCTTCCTCGCGAAGGAGAAAATAGATCCCGCTCCGATCGGGAACGTCCGGGCACACTGCTAAGATCTGTTTCTTGTTTTCCGCCTCGATCTTCTTCACCTCTCGCATATCCACCTATGCACCGCCGCCTTTCTTCTGATACCGCGGCAAATACGCTTCCACCATCTGTTCGTATTCGCTCTCCTCAACAGCCGGCTCTGTTGCACCGCGATTATCGTATTGTCCTTCGATGATATTCACCATCTTGCTCGCTTTCAAGCACCAATCGAATCCGCAATTATTCCATATCTTGTTTCGCCCGGTAAGAAAATCGGACATCTCAATGCGTTTAAAGAACTGTTCAAACTTATCCCATCCGCCAAGACGTTCGGCGGCCTTCTTAATCGCCATTCGGCGCGCATCTGTCAGCGCAATCACCTTTGGCAGCGATGGACACAAACGATTAAACAGATCCACCACGTCTTTCGGCGATATTTCGCCCGACGCGGAAGCGGAGGAGAGAGTATATTTACTCTCTCTTTTCTTTCTTTTAATTTCTTTTTCTTTTGCGGGGTTTCCCGTTGGTAAAACCGTGGTTTCCCCGTGGAAAACGGGGGTTTCCCTGTGGGAAACTGTTTTAAAGACACACTTATTAAGAACCCCCTCAGAAAACACGCTTTTGTCGTTGACATCAAGCAGAAGGAATTCACGAATAAGCACGATGTTATCGCGGCTGTTTTTGACCATATGCAAAAACCTTTTTTGAATGCCGCAGGAAGTGAGGATACCGAACGTTTGGAAACGGCTTTCGTCAAACAAGCCACGTCGTACACACCCGTCCAGCACTTCCCCTATGAGTTGCGGGCTACAACCATTGCCGACACCTTCCGACATCAGGTAACAGTCGTCTTCTACCCATTTTCGGTAATAACCTTTGTCTTTATAAACAGAATTCAAAATAACAAGCGCGATGTACGCACCCTTTATCCCAAATTCGCCGCGGATCAACTTGAATTTGTCATCGTCAAGCATATCCACGTCGAAAGGCCAATAGGAAACCCCGTCCTTCATCGGACGAGCCATATTGTGTTATCCCTTTCTCTCTTTTAATTTCTGCTCCTTTGTTTTGTACGAACACCAATCGACGGAGCATTGCGACCGGTGATAGCGGCACTCTTTGCAATGTGCCATATGTACCAACGCCCGATACGCAGGACAGGTGATAAAGCAGTTTTGCTCTACCGTACCACCCACCCGTGCACAGATCGGACACGACACATCAGAACGGGAGATCATCGTCCACCACCACTTCCTCAAAATCGGGAGGTGATGAAGAAGCAAGCGACTCCATCGCATGAGGCAGAATCGGCGCCGCCACAGGCGGTTGCATGACCTGCACAAACTCGCAGATCAATTCTGTCACCGTGCGCGTATCACCGTCGCGTGTATCGTAGGAGCGGTCTTGCAATTCACCTGCACAAAGCACCGTGTCGCCTTTAGCAATGTATCGAGCGATCTCACCCACCTTCTGCCAAGCAACACAGTTAAGCCAATGCGCCGTTTTGGTACCGTCCTCGTTGGTTGTCTCTCCACGCTTTGCCGAGAAATTAACCACAAGCCGCCCCGACTGCGTTTGGCGTACATCGGCATCCCTCGGCACAAATCCGCATAAAATGGCATATTTCCCTGCTTTAATCAGCACCGGCCGCCACCTCCTTGTCGATAGGTGCAAACACGAAATCCTTGCCGGTGCGTTTTTGGTAAATACCCTTCAGTTTGCCGTATACGACCTTTACCTGCATATCGGTGATGGCATCCACATTGTCAACTCCGGCATATTTCCGCGCATCATTTTTGGTGAGCGATACCACCGCTTGCTTGATTTTTTCGACGTCTCCGCCGTAGAGCTCCGCAAGAATCTGCCGCACGCTTTCGCGTTGGTAGAGAATAGTTTCCGTTTCAGCTTGCGTGCCGCGTTGCGCTTTTTCGCCGCTGCCAACCTTCTTGTCGCCATCAGGGTCATCCTTTGGCGTCGGCACGTGGAACACTTTCATCAGATAGTATTTCTCCGCGTATGTATTCGCCTTACCGACCCCTTTTTCGCCGGCAAGATCTACCCCCTGCGCATACCATTGTTGCGATAGTTTGTCCCCACTTTCTACGTCTACCCATGTCATCGTCATATGCAACTCAGTCAAATACCGCGCTGTACCGGACGACGTGGATCCAACAATTACGTTCGCGCTATTCACCTCGGGCAGAAGGAGCAATTTTAACTTGTTCAAGAGTGGCCGTACCGTTTCCAATACTTGATCAGAACTCACCGCTTTGTACGACTGTTTTCCTTCTCCCACCTGGTTGTCCTTCACAAACTTGTCCACGGTCTGTTGAACAGACAACAATTTTTCATACAAACTCACGCTATCATCCCCCTCGGGTGTTTCTTTTGCTTCAATTCCCACAACTTCACGGCCACTTCCAATTCCTC
>JAZULW010000147.1:0-4552 GCA_045603285.1 Acutalibacteraceae bacterium
GCGTCGTAGCTCTTCTTGACGCGCTTAGCGCCTTTTGTCAATCTCTCAATTGACCGGATTCTGTTGAATCTGTGTAAATTAACGGGTAGTTAATTCTCTTGTCTTTGCATTGTTTAATTTTCAAGGTCCTGTGCCGCCCCTTTTTGGGGGAGAGCCTTTATATAATATCACCGCTTTGGGCATTTGTCAACGATTTTTTTGCTTTTTTTGAAAAATTTTATCCGTCAAAAAGAGGCAACGCATTCGGCGAATGCGTTGCCTCTTTAGATGATATAACATATCGTTTAGTTCCCACGTTTCAGCAGATGCGAAGCGGTAGCCAATACGCTTTTGCCACATAAAAGAACCGTGAGCATGCAAAGAAGAATTTCCCACACCCACCACAAGGGCAATTGTAACAACGCGATGACTGTCTGTGCCAACACGATGAGCGAACACGCAACAAACCGCGGCCAATTCCAGCGAATACGAATGTACCGACGCGTGTCCACCAAACGAATGACAAACACCGTCAAATAGCAAATAAGCGTAGCGGCGGCAGCACCGTTGACACCGTATACGGGAATCCACCATAGATTGAGCAACACGTTGATAACGGCGCTGACCGCAGCGGTGACGAGCGAACGAACGCTTTTCTTTTCGACCATATAAATGCTGCCGAGGAAATTGACAATGCAAGTAAAGACCATCGCGATAACAAGTAACGGGATATACCGCCATGCATCGTAATATTTCGGGTCAAACAAAATATGTGGAATAACACGGGTACACAAAATGATGCCCGAGGCCATCAAAAACAAGAGGGAACTATACATGGACATCACACGGTTGTAGAAGGATTCGCGTTCTTTTTCTTCGGTGACGGCGGAAATCTGCCACGCATCCATAAAAATACCCGAAGCCAACATAATAAGCGACGGGATTTTATATGCCGCGGCATACAATCCGTTGAATTCCTCGCCGCAAAAATGCGTGACCAAATAGCGGTCGGACACATTGGTGATCCACCAGAGCACGGTATTGGGAATCATGGGCACCGCATACTTGAGCATCGCCTTGGATACCGAACGATCCAACGCACGTACACGGATAAAACGGCCGAGGCGGGCGGCGAAAAACAAAAACAATACCGACAACGCATCCGAACACACGATGGAAAAAATGTAGCCGAATACGCCCCAATCCAACACCACGAGGTAGAGAACGTTGAAGGCAATGGTGGTGACGGTGCTGAAAATGCCGTCTACGGCAAACAGTTTCACGCGGTTATCGGCACGTACGAACTGTGCGCACAACGACCGAAGCGACGACATAAGCACAAACAGGCACAACAGCCATTCGTAACCTGAGAAAAGCGGGATACCGCCAAGCAAAGGACTGATGCCGACCAGCAGTACCGTTCCCCCCAGGACAGAAAGCAAGCCCGTGGTAAACACGTCACTTTTGCGCACCCCTTTATCGAGTCCGAAACGCACCACGGCATTCACAATGCCGAGCGTAACAAGTGGCAACAACAGGTTCCCGCTTTGCTGAATGAGGTCGGTAACGCCGTATTCGGCTTTGGAGAGAACCGCTGTATACAGACGCGTTAAAAAGAACGTGAGCAATTTGGAACTGAACGTACCGACGGCGAAAATCATCGTATTGGACGCCAACCGTTTGTATTTGTCCACGGTATCTCCCCTTTCTTACATTATATATAATAGAATACCCACATTTTTGGCCAATGTCAAGGCTTGCCTTTTTAAACGATTTTGGGTAACCATAAAAAGCAGGAAAGGAAAAAAGGTGTAAAAAAGATTTCTCATAAGCGTTGCGAGTTTGGCTCTCTTGTGGTATACTGCAACGGGAAGTGAAATTGCGTTATGAAACCAACCGTTAAACAAACCTTTCGCACCACCGTTTGCCCATTGTTGGCCGCCTTTCTTTGGGGGTCTACGTTCGTAGCACAAAGCGCCGGTGCGGACCGCGTGCCGCCGTTCACGTTCAGTGCCGTTCGCACATGGATCGGGGTATTGTTTTTGTTGATCGTATCCGTTGGGATGCAAAAGCGCATTCCGTTGCCTCACAAGCAACCGCCTCTTTATCGAAAGCGGTTGTTTCTCGGGGCGGCTGTCTCCGGTTTGGCTTTGGCGGTGGCAACCAACCTGCAACAAGCCGGTATGGGCGATACCGACGCGGGAAAAGCGGGGTTTATCACCTCGTTGTACGTCGTACTGGTGCCCATTTTCGGGCTTGTGTGCAACCGCAAAGCTTCCGCAACCGTATGGGTGGCGGCCGGCATTGCACTTATCGGCTTGTACTTGCTGTGCATTACCAATTCCTTCACCATTGCACCGAGCGACGGCTTGATTCTATTATGCGCCGTTTTCTTCGCACTGCAGATTTTGCTTATTGACCGTTTTTCGCCCGCGGTTAACGGCATCCATTTTTCGTGTGTACAGCTGGCGGTAAGCGCCTCCGTGAGCACCGTACTGATGTTGATTTTTGAAAGGCCGACCATAGCTGACGTCGCCGCCGCCTGGTTGCCTCTTTTGTACGCCGGCTTGCTGTCAAGCGGCATCGCCTATACCTTACAAGTGATTTCACAAAAAAACAGCAACCCCACCGTGGTGACGTTGCTGATGAGTTTGGAATCGGTTTTTGCGGTACTGACGGGATTGGTTGTTTTCGGGGACGTGCTTTCTTTCCGCGAGGTTATCGGTTGCGTGTTGATGTTTGGCGCCGTAACGCTGGCCAACATTCCTTTTAAGAGTAAGCGGTAATCTTACCTGCACGAAATTCGTCCGCAAACCACACACGGTCGAGGGTAAATTCCTTGCCGTTTAGATAGTCCAGCTCTTCCGCCGGCGTAGCAAATGCGAATTTGAGGCGATACGAGCAAAGCGCTTGCTTGGAAAAACCCGTACCTTTGTTTTGGGTGTTGCGGCCGTATTTCCCATCGCCGAGCAACGGGTGCCCCACCGAGGCAAGGTGAGCACGAATTTGATGGGTGCGGCCGGTGAGCAGGTCGATTTCCAAGAGCGAGAGCCCATCGTGTGCTTCGAGCACACGATAACCCGTCACAATACGGCGTGCACCGCGCGTTTGCCTATCGGAAATATACACGCGGTTTTGGTCTTCGTTTTTCTCCAAATATCCGTGCAACATGTCTTCTTGTTTTTCCATAGTGCCGTGCACCAAACACAAATAGTATTTTTCAATTTCCCGTACACGGAGTTTTTCGTTGAGAATACGCAGTGCCGCGGCGGTTTTGGCCGCGATCACGATGCCGCAGGTGTTGCGGTCGATACGGTTGACCAGTGCGGGCGTAAAACTCTGCTCGTCATCAGGGGCGTACTCCCCTTTCTCGTACAAATACCGTTGCACACGGAAAATCAGCGTGTCGCGGTACTCGTGGTCATCCGGGTGGACAAGCAGACCTGCCTGCTTGTTGAGCAACAGCACGTGTTCGTCTTCGTACACAATGTCCAGTTCTTTTCCCGCCGTCATAAACTCATACGTGGAAGCGGGGCGGTCTAAGAACTCGTCTTTGACATACAGTGTCAGCTCGTCCCCCTCGGCGAGGCGCGTGGATATCTCGCAGCGTTTGCCGTTGAGTTTGATGTCTTTTTGGCGCAGGTATTTATACATCATCGACACGGGGAGCAGCGGAAACGTTTTGGTGAGAAATTTGTCAGCTCGTTGGCCGGCATCGTTTTTCCCTACGATCACCTTTTTCATTTACACACTCCCCCTCTTGGGGTATTATACTCTTTTGCAACGCTAAATACAAGAGGAGAATCGGTTATGAGCGATCATATGCACGACGGTCACCGTGCCCGTATGAAAGAGCAATTCCTAAAAAGCGGTATGGACTCTTTTTCGGCACATCAAGTGTTGGAGGTGCTGCTCTATTTTTCCGTACCGCGCGTGGACACCAATCCGTTGGCGCATCGATTGGTCGACCATTTCGGCAGTTTATCGCAAGTGCTGGATGCAGACTTTGAACAGTTGCGACAAGTAAAAGGCGTGTCGGAGCACACGGCCACGCATATTTTGTTCGTTTCCGAACTGTTGCGCCGCTATCAGTGTGAGAAAGCGGAAAAACCCACCTCGTTCCACTCCTTAAATGAGATCGGACGGTATCTGCAAGCACAATACACCAACGAAAAAGTGGAGAAGCTGCGCATCTTGTGTTTCAACAACCGCGGCAATCTGTTGCACACCGCCGTGATCAGCGAGGGTGGATTGGTTTCTACCGACATCAACATCCGACGCATCGTGGAAACTGCACTTCGCTATCCCACCACCACGGTGGTGATGGCACATAACCACCCCGCCGGATTCGCCATCCCTTCGGCACAGGATTACAACTGTACCGTTCAAGTTCGCCGTGCGTTAGAAATGGTTGAAATTGAATTGTCCGATCACATTGTGTTTGCGGAAAACGATTTTGTATCGATGCGGCAAACGGCGAAATTTGCCGGCGCCTTTTCCAAATATGCGCGCGACGGCAGTGTGCCCGACTGGCTGAAAGAATAACAAAACGCCGTTCCATACTCACGTATGG